>CAKZOY010000180.1 GCA_937138275.1 uncultured Chloroflexota bacterium | reverse complement strand
CCGCAATGTCCTGACCCCCTACCCACTACCGACTACCCACTACCCACTACCGACTACCCACTACCGACTACCGACTACCCACTACCGACTACCGACTATCCATGCGTATCGCCATTGACTACACCGCCGCGGTCCAGCAACGGGCTGGGATCGGACGGTACACCCGCGAACTGGTCGGCGCGCTGCTGAATCTGGAGGAGGCCCGGGAGGCGCACCGGTACACCCTCTTTGCGGCGGCGGGTGGGGGCCATACCCCGGCCGGCGACCTCCCACCCGCCGTTCGCTGTCGTTTCCTGCCCCTCAGCGACGAATGGGCCGCCCGCCTCTGGCACCGGGTCCGACTGCCCATCCCGGTGGAGACCTTCACCGGCCCGATAGACCTCTTCTACTCGCCGGACTTCGTCCTCCCCCCCACCCGGCGCCGCACCCGCACGCTCCTGACCGTCCACGACCTCTCGTTTCTGCGCTACCCGGACCACTTCGTCCCCAAACTGGTGCGGTATCTGAGCCGGGTGGTGCCGGAGTCGGTGGCCCGCGCCGACCGGGTGCTGGCCGATTCCGAAGCCACTCGCGCCGACCTGGTGGAGTTGCTGGGGACGCCGCCGGAGAAGGTGGAGGTCCTGTACAGTGGTGTGGACGCGCGCTTCCGACCGGAGGGGGAACCGGGGGAGCAGGAGCGGCTGCGCGCCCGCTACGGGCTGGACCGGCCCTACGTCCTCTCGGTGGGGACCCTCCAGCCGCGCAAGAACTACGTTCGCCTGATTCGGGCCTTCGCCCGTCTATCCATGTCCGGGCTGATGCTGGTGATTGCCGGGGCGCGGGGATGGCTTTACGAGGAGGTGCTGGAGGAGGCAACCCGCCACGGTGACCGGGTACGCATCCTGGGGTTTGTGGAGGAGGAAGACCTGCCCGCCCTGTATCGGAATGCGGTCCTGTTCGTCTTTCCTTCGTTCTATGAGGGGTTCGGGCTACCCGTCCTGGAGGCGATGGCCTGCGGGGTGCCGGTGGTCTGCTCCTGCGCCTCCAGTTTGCCGGAAGTGGCGGGGGACGCCGCGCTGCTGGTGGACCCGCAGGACGAGGAGGGGTTGCGGGGGGCGATGGGGCGCGCGCTGGAGGACGACTCACTCCGTCGGGAGATGACGGCGCGGGGGCTGGCGCGCGCGGCCGCCTTCACCTGGGAGCGGGCGGCGCGACAACTGTTCGCTGCTTTCGCAGCATTCCACACTTGATCGGCTCAGCGCGGGTTGGTGGGACCCTCCTCCAGCACCCGCCGGATGACCACGGCCAGGTACTCCACCTCAAAGGGCTTGCGGATGATCTCCTGAACTCCCGCCTGGCGGATGCGGTCCACCTCCGCGTCCTCGCCGTAGCCGGTCATCGCGATCACTCTCAGCGCGGGGTTGCGCTTCCGCAAGGCCTCCACCAGCGCTGTGCCTCCCATCCCCGGCATCACCACATCGGTGAGGACCAGATCCACCTGCTCCGCATCGTAGATTTCCAGCGCCTGCTGGCCGTCCGCTGCCTCCAGCACCCGGTAGCCCATTTGCTCCAGCACCGTCCGCCCCGCGGCGCGCAGGGGAGCGCTGTCCTCCACCAGAAGGATGGTCTCCCCACGGCCGGTCACTGCCGGAAGTCCCGCCTCCGTCTCCCGGCAAGTCCCCTCTTCCACACAAAACGGCAGGTACACCCGGAAAGTGGTCCCTTTCCCCAACTCCGTCTCTACGCCGATGTACCCGCCATGTTGCTGGACGATGCCGTATACCTGGGCCAGACCCAGCCCGGTCCCCACCCCGCGCGGTTTGGTGGTGAAGAACGGCTCAAAGATGTGGGGCAGCACCTCCGGCGGGATGCCGGTCCCGGTATCGGCGATCTCCAGGCAGACCCATTCGCCGGGCCCCATCCCCGCTACCGGTGGGTCTTCCCCCAGCGCCAGGGTGAACCGGGAGAGCCCCAGGCGGATTTCCCCTCCCCCCGGCATCGCGTCCCGGGAGTTGAGCACTATGTTGATCAGCGCCTGCCGGATGCGGGTGGGGTCGGCGTTGACGACGAACGGCCCTTTCCCTGTGGTCCTCCATTGCAATCGGATGTTTTCCGGGATGGTCCGCTCCAGGACGCGTACCAGTTCTTTCAGGAACGGTACCAGGTCCATCGGGCGGGATTCCATCGGCGCCCGGCGGCTGAAATCCAGCACCTGCTGGATCAGGCGGGTTGCCTGATGGGATTCGCCGATGATGATCTCTAAGGACGGGGCCAGATCGCGGGGCAAGCGGGGGTCCTTCAACCCCATCTGGGCGTAGAGAATGATGGTGGTCAACAGATTGTTGAAATCGTGGGCGATCCCGCTGGCCAGTTGTCCCACCGCAGCCAGCCGTTCCTGTTGCTCCAGTTGAGCCTGGAGTTCCCGTTCCTGGGTCACTTCATGGATGACCAGCACCCACCCGCCGCCCGGCTGGACCCCGGAGATCGGTTGCGCCGCGACCTGAAAGACCCGCGGAGGACGACCGGGAACGGTGATTTCATGCCAGGCCTCTCCATTCCGACGGGCCAGAAGTCGGCTGAGAGGGTAATCGGCCAGGGCGATGAGCACATCCCCCACGCGGGCATTCGTCAGGGCGGGCAGCATCATCTCCGCCGCCGGGTTGGTCAACAGGATACGGCCTTCGTTATCCAGGAGGAGAATCCCCTCCGGCAGGTTCTCCACCAGCGCGGCCAGCCGCTGCTCCTCCGCCTCCAGCGCTGCCCGCAGGCGGGCCTGGTAGAGGGCAAGGGCCAGTTGGGCGGAGATTTCCTGAAGGACCTCCACGACCTCCGCCGTAAAGGCCTCCGGATGAAATGATCCCACCACCAGCCATCCCAGCAACTCCCCACCGGCCCGCAGAGGCGCTGCGACATATGCCCGTACACCGAACCCGGAGATCACCTCATCCCACGGCGTGAGAGAGGAAAGGGTATGAATGTCCGGTACAAAGATCACCTCACCCCGTCGGCTGGCGTCCAGTTCGGTCTCTGTTCCGACCAGATGAATGCGGAGGTCCGGCGGAACAAAGACCGGGCGATCAACATCTATCGCCAGGATGGATATCTCCGTGGTAATGGGGTCCAGCAGGGCAACCGCTGTCCCGTTACATGGCATCAGACGACGGATGTACTGTAGCGCGCCATTGGCGACCTCCTGAGGGGATTGGGCCGCCAGGATTGCGGTGTCCAGTGCCCGCAAGCCCTGCAGCCGCTCCGCGTAGCGCTTCAGTGCTTCCTCGGCCTGTTTGCGCTCGGAGATATCGGTGAAGACGGCGAGCGACCCCGCGAAGCGACCCGTCTCATCAAAGCGGGGAACACCGCTGACCAGCACCGGCAATCGCTGCCCATCCTTCCGCAAAAGTTCCAGTTCGTAGCGGTCACGGACGCCCCGTCTCCGCCTTCGGATCGCTGCCCGAACGACGGGGCGCTGGTCGGGTGGGGTGATGACATTGTAATGCTGACCGGTTAACTCCTGTGGTTCATAGCCCAGGAGCGCCGCGGCGGCCGGGTTGACGAAAGTCATCTGCCCCTTGTCGTCCGTGATAATGATGCCCTCGGCCATAGATTGGACGATCTCCGCATTGAAGGTCGCTAACCGACGGGCCTCCTGGTACAAACGGGCGTTCTGAATGCTGAGCCCGATCTGATTGGCGGCCGTTTGCAGAAGTGCGGCGTCCTCCGGTGTGTACGCGAAGCGCCGGTAACTCTGCACTTCCAGGAGACCGATGACTTTACCCTCCACCACCATCGGGACGTAGAGGACGGAGAAGGGATACGGTTCCCCACCGATCACCGGGGGAGGGCCCTTTTCATAGATAGGGGTCAGGTCAGGGATAATCTCGGGCCGGGCCGTGGCGATGGCCCGGCTTCGGCCGGCCGGTGCGTCCGGCACGTGAGCCAGCGGCGGGAACTGGCCCACATCCAGTTCCATGTCCCCTTCGGCCATAAAGGCGGCGGTGAGGACCTGCTGCTCATTGTCAAAGAGGGAAATGCCAAAGAGGGGAGCATCCACCAGTTTCCGTACACCGTCCCGTGCGATACGGTAGACGGTGGGAAGGTCCAGCGTCGCGGCCAGAGCCTGCTCCATCTCGTTAATCAGGGAAAGTTGCTCCATGCGGCGCTGGGCCGCTTCGCGGGCGCGGGTGGCGGCAATGGCAGCCGCAGCCTGCTGGCCGAAAAGGGTCAACAGGCGCAGGTCGTCTTCGGAAAAGGGAGATTGTTCCGGCGCGCGGATGACCGACAGCACGCCGATGATTTCCTCCTGCCAGGTCAGGGGGACCGCAGCGACCGCCCCAACCGGTTGACCGTCAAACTTCGGACTGCGTCCCTCCCAGGAGGCGTAGTTGTCTATTTTCATCGGACGTTGCTCCTGGAGCACCCGGCCAGAGAGGCCCTCTCCGGGCGACAAGCGGATCCCGATGTTCATCTGGCCGATTCCCTGTCCCACAACCCATTCCAGTTCGCTGGTAGCAGGGTCGTACCGATAGATGCCGCCCCCGCGGGCGTGGAGGAGCGCCATCGCCCGCCGCAGGATGGTGTTCAGCAGTTCGTCCAGGGAGCCTGCCGCGGCCAGGCGCAGCGCGTTGTCGTGGAGGGCGGTCAGTTCCTGCACCCGCCGGGCCAGTTCGCCGAAGAGGCGGGCGTTTTCCAGGGCGATGGCCAGTTGGTCGGCCAGCGCGCTGACTGCCTCCAGCGTGACCTGGTTAAAGGCATCGGGGCTCGTTGCCTGAAGGTCCAGCACGCCCAGAATCCGCTCGCCGTGCTTTATCGGTACGGCCAGTTCACAGCAGGTATGAGGAAGTTGCGCATACGGGATGTAGCGCGGGTCCTGAGTCACATCGGGGACCAGAATCGGTCGCCCGGTCCGAGCCACAGTGCCGATAATGCCCTGCCCCAATTCTATTCGGTACCCCAGAGGCGGTTGTCCGTTCTCATATCCCCCGTGGCCCGCAGCGAGGATGAGCCCGGCGCCGGTGAGCAGGAATACGTTAACGCTGTAGGCGTCCGTCACCGCCTGGATTGTCTGTACCATCTCGTTGAGCAAGGCGCCCTGCTCCAGGGTGGCGGCCATCCGCCGGGCGGGCCGAACGACGGCGCGCAGCGCCGTGACCAGGCGGCGCATCTCTTCCTCGGACTGTTGCCGCTCCTTCTCCAGGCGAATGATATGCAGGGCAAAGGCGATGTCCGAAGCAACCTCTCGGAGAAGGTCGGTCTCCACCGGATCTCCGGCGAATCGGATAGGGCTGCGGACGCTCAGGACCCCGTATACCCGCTCTCCGTGCTGGAGGCGCAAAGTGAGTGCCTGCCAGTCCGGGAACGGAATGTAGGCCGGGCAGTCGGCACAGACCGCGGAGGACGGATCGGTAGAGACGATGTCCTCGCTTTTCAGCGCCTGCCGCGCGCAGGGAGGGAGTTCCCCTGCCTTCCATCGCTCCAGCATTTCGGGAAGGATTTCCCCCTTCAGTCCGGCTGCCGCGGCTGCCGTAATGTCTCCTGCTTCGTCCAGCGCCACGCACCACGCCGTCAGATACCCGCGGGTCTCTATCAGGTTCTCGCAGATGCGCTGGAGCAACCGCTGCGGGTCTTTTTCCCGCACGATGGCCTGGTTCACGTTGCGGATGGCGCGGAGGAGGGCGGTGAGGTGTCCGACCGCATCCTCATCTCTCCTCCGTCCTGCGAGGTCATCCAGCCAGTGTTGCAGTTGCGCCTCGGGATACGCCGCACCGAGAAGTTCCGGAACATAGTGGGGGTTCTTGTACAACCTGCCGCCGAAGGCGACGAAAGGGTGGGCCCAGAGAATCCCGCGCAGGAAATCCGGCCCAAATTGCCGTCGGTCGTATTGGCAGAGGGCGACGAGGGGCAGGTTGGGGGTGAGATCGTTCACCCGGGTCTCGTAGGCGGGAACCTGTCCGCTGCCAGGCTCTCCCCGGAGTACCCAGGCCATCTCGCCGGTGATCCGCAGGCCGGTGTAGCCCTCGGTCAGTGCCTGCTCTGCCTCTTTCTGGAGCAGGGCCAGCATCCGTTCCGGGTCAAAAACGCCGTCCTGAAGGTACGTCTCATCCGCCGTGTGGAAGGAGAGTTGCCCGCGCGCGAGGAGTGCCTCCACCTCTACTCCGCTGCTCCGGAGATACTCTAAAATTGTCTCGGCGGAGTGGGTGGTGGTGATATAGACCAGTTTCTCCCCGCGCTCCAGTCCCTGGAGGAGGAACCGGGTAATCAGCGCTTGGTGCTCTTCTTCTGTTTCATAGAGCCAGAAGGTGTGGGAGGAGGGGGGAAAGGGAAAGACCGTCCCGATAGATGTTTGTATATCGGTCATATTCCTGTACACCTGATCTCATCTGGCCCGTTATTGGCCTTCGCGCTTCAAAGAAACAGGACGATGTGGCATCCGTTATCGGAAGGGTTTTGCGGGGGGAAGGGAGGTCTGCGGGACGGCGAAGTGCCGAAAACCTTTTCCGTTTCCTGCGGTGCGAGAACATCCGGGTTGTCTCGCTCAAGCGAGAACCGATAAGGGATGGATGATTAAATTGTACCTTCTTCTTACAAAAAAGCAAGTTATTGCGCTGAGTGGCTTGTGCAGTAATTCACCCTGCATAGGAACGGGGTGGGGTGTGGGGTTTGTGGGGGCGGCTTCGCCGCCCCCACAAACCCCACTTTCCCCCTTTTCACAGGCGCGCCACTCCCGCGAAACGATTTGCTGCACAAGCCGGGATATGGAGCAGTTGCCCTCCTGCTCGGCGGTGATATAATTGTAACCAGCAGGAGGTGAGACGTGGTACTGACCCGCGAGGAAGTGGAGCACATCGCCACCCTGGCCCGATTGGCCCTGACCGAAGAGGAAAAAGAACGATTCCGGGAGCAGTTGTCGGCAGTACTGGAATACGCCGCCCGTCTCCGGGAACTGGACACCGATGCGATTCCCCCCACAGCAACGGTACTGCCGCTGCGCAACGTGATGCGCCCCGACGAGCCGCGCCCACCCGCACCGCGGGAGGATATGCTGGCTAACGCCCCTGCGGCAGAGGAGCACTGCTTCAAGGTCCCTGCAATATGGGAAGAATGAGATTGCCCCACTGAGGAGGACGGAGTGGCTCTCTACGATCTGACCATCCACGAAGCCCGCGCCCTGCTGGATGCGGGGGAAATCTCCGCCGTGGAGTTGACCCAGGCAGTACTGGATCGCATCCTGACGGTGGATAACAACGTCAGGGCCTACCTGACGCTGACGCCGGAGTTGGCGCTGGAGCAGGCCCGGGCCGCCGACGCCGCGCGCGCCTATAAGGACGGGCCATCTTCTCCACTTCTGGGCATTCCTCTGGCGATCAAAGACGTTCTCTGCACCGCCGGGATTCCCACCACCTGCGGCTCCCGCATCCTGGAGAACTTCATCCCGCCCTACGACGCCACCGTTGTCGCCCGACTCAAGGCCGCTGGAGCCGTCATCCTGGGCAAGACCAACACCGACGAATTCGCCATGGGCTCCTCCACCGAGAACTCCGCCTTCTTCCCCACCCGCAACCCCTGGGACCTGGAACGGGTCCCTGGAGGCTCCAGTGGAGGTAGTGCCGCCGCGGTCGCCGCGGGAGAGTGCCTGGGCGCGCTGGGGACGGATACCGGCGGAAGCGTCCGACAGCCCGCCGCCCTCTGCGGGGTCGTCGGCCTCAAGCCCACCTACGGGCGCGTCAGCCGCTATGGGCTGATCGCCTTCGCCTCCTCGCTGGACCAGGTGGGAGTGCTCACTAGGGACGTCACCGATGCAGCGATTCTCTTCTCCGTCATCGCCGGATATGACCCGCAGGACTCCACGTCTATGGACGTGCCGGTGCCCGATTACACCGCTGCGCTCACCGGCGATATCCGCGGGATGCGCGTCGGCGTGCCGAAGGAGTATTTCGTCCCCGGTATGCAACCGGAGGTAGAGGCCGCGGTGCGCGCCGCTGTGGAGAAACTGGCCGAACGGGGAGCCGAAGTCATAGAGGTCAGCCTGCCCCACACCGACTACGCCCTGCCCGTCTACTACCTCCTCGCCCCTGCCGAGGCCAGCGCCAACCTGGCCCGCTACGACGGGGTCCGCTACGGCCTGCGGGTGATCGGGTCATCCTTAGAGGAAACGTACAAACAGACCCGCGGTCAGGGATTCGGCCCCGAGGTCAAGCGGCGCATCATGCTGGGCACGTACGCCCTCAGCGCCGGGTACTACGACGCGTATTACCTGAAAGCGCAGAAGGTGCGCACGCTCATCAAGGGGGATTTTGACCGCGCCTTTGAACAGGTGGACGTCATCGTTACTCCCACCTCGCCCACGACGGCCTTCCGGATCGGGGAAAAGACCGATGACCCGATCCAGATGTATCTTTCGGACATTTTCACCCTCTCTATGAACCTGGCTGGAATCTGCGGGATCAGCATCCCCTGCGGCTTTGACCGTCAGGGGCTGCCCATCGGCCTGCAGGTCATGGGGCCGGCCCTGGGGGAAATGGCCGTGCTCCGGGTCGCTTATGCCTACGAGCAGGCGACCGACTGGCATACCCGCCGACCAGTGTTGGGGCGATGAACGACGCGAAAATCCGGGTGGAACGTCTCAACTTTTACTACGGCGACAAAATCGCCCTCTCCGACTATCTCCACGGTCATCCGGGACCGGCAGATCACCGCGCTCATCGGCCCATCGGGGTGCGGGAAATCCACCTTTTTGCGCTGCCTGAACCGGATGAACGACCCTATCCCGCGCACTCGGGTGGAGGGACAGGTTCTGATGGACGGGGTGGACATCTATGCGCTGGGCACCGACGTGGTCAACCTGCGCCGCCGGGTGGGGATGCTCTTCCAGCGGCCCAACCCCTTCCCCCAGTCGGTGTTTGACAACGTGGCCTTCGGCCTGCGTGTCCTGGGGCTCCACCATCAGAAAAACCTGAACGGGATCGTGGAACAGAGTCTTCGGGATATCGGGTTGTGGGACGAGGTCAAAGACAACCTGCGGCAGAACGCGCTGAACCTCTCCCTGGGGCAGCAGCTGCAACAGGCGGCGCGGGTATCGGACTGGACCGGCTTCTTCTGGCTGGAGGAACTGGTAGAATTCGGCCCCACTGAGGTCATTTTCACCCGTCCGGCCCAAAAACTGACAGAAGACTACATTACGGGGCGGGCCGGCTGAGAAAGGAGCGAACATGCCAAGAGAAACCTTTGACCGGGAACTGCAGCGCCTGGAAGACGAATTGCTTGTCCTGGGCAGCATGGTGGAAAGCGCCATCGCGGAGTCGGTGGAGGCGCTCAAGCGGCGGGACTTTGAGGCCTCGCAGCGGATCATTGCGGCCGACAAGGACATCAACGCGAAACGATTCGCCATTGAATCCGACGTCCTCGTGCTCATCGCCACCCAGCAGCCGATGGCAAGCGACCTGCGCGCGCTGGCGGCGATCCTGGATCTGGCATCCGAACTGGAGCGCATGGGGGACTACGCCAAAGGCATCGCCCGCATCAACCTGATGATCGGGGAAGAACCGTTGATGAAGCCGCTGATAGACATCCCCCGGATGGCGGATCGGGCATGCAGTATGCTCCGCCGGGCGCTGGATGCTTTCGCGCGTCGGGATGTGGACCTGGCCCGCGCCATCCCTGCGGAGGACGATGAGATAGACGCCCTCTACAATCAGGTCTACCGGGAACTGGTCACCTATATTCTGGCCGACCCGAAGCATATTGAGCAGGCCAACTATCTGCTCTGGGCTGCTCACAACCTGGAGCGCTTCGCCGACCGGGTCACCAATATCTGCGAGCGGGTGATCTTTACGGTCACCGGGCAGATGCGGGAAATGAACGTCGAGGAGAAAGGCGTGGAAAACCTGCCCGGGTGAGGGACACCGGGTACGGAGCAGGGAGAAAGGAGGTAGACATGGAACTGCGTTTGAACCCCAAAGAGGAACGGGTTGTGGAAGTTCTGCGGCGGGGAGGAGCAATGTCGCCCAGCGAGATCGCCGTCCAGACCCTGATGCTCCCGCAGGAGACCTTTGATACTCTGGCGCGCCTGGAGAAATCTGGCTACATCGTTATGCGGGACGCCCCATCCACCCCCGACGGGAAAATGGTTATCCTCTCCAGTGCTCTGCATATGGTAACAAAGGAATAAGGATACAAGGATACACGGGGATACAAGGGGATACAAGGACACAAGGATACACGGGGATACAAGGGGATACAAGGACACAAGGATACACGGGGATACAAGGGGATACAAGGGCGTATCACGCCCTGTACTGGCAGTAAGGGTGCTGCGCTGCCCCAAACTGTGCCGAAAGGAGAACAATGGGTCCACGTACGACGCGCTCGCTGGGAATTCTGCTGTTGCTGCTGCTGGTCGCCGGAGTGATCGCCGCCCTCACCTACATCGCTCCGGAGAGAGGTGTCCGTCCGACGACCTTCGGCGGATGGATCGGGGCGGCCGTCCCCTACATCGTAGTCGCCCTCCTGGGCCTGGCTGTCGGATTGGCCGAACTGAGTTCCACGTTCCCCAACTACCCCCTGGAAGCAATCACGTCCAGTTGGGGGCTGCTCCTGCTGGGCGTGAATGGCATCATCGCCGCGATTGTCTTCGCCATCGCCCGCTACTACTCCCCCGAAACGAACACTTTTTTGCTGGTTCTGGCCGTCGGCATCGGCTTCCAGTCCATTATCCGCACCCGTTTTGTCCTGGCAAAACAGTTCGGCGGCAATGGCGAGGGCCGCGACCTGAGCCTCAACCTGGGCTGGCTCTACGAACAGTTCCAGAATCTCTGTAAGACCCAGATTGACCTGGTCCTGATGCGCAACCGGCAGTCCACAGTGGAGCACCTGATCGCTCGGTACCCCAGCGAGAAAGACCTCTACAATCTGGCTTATTTCACCATCGTCGCCCGAACTCTCTCCCGTGAGGAGGAGCAAGCGCGGGTTGACGAGTTGAATAAGTTGATGAAAAACATCTCTCTTCCGCTGGATGTCATCCGGCGCAGCTTAGCGCTGATGATTCTGGAGATCGGTGGGCAGGCGTTTGCCGAGGTGTTGTGCCGGGCCGCGCCGGGGGCGGTACAGGAGAAGGGTGTGTTGGCGGTTCCGGCGGCCGCTCCGGCGGTCGCTACCGACCGGGACCAGTTAGTCAGCCAGCTGGCCGATTCTTTCGGCCTGGACCAACTGGCCGATCTGGCCCGGCAGGCGGTGGACCGCGCGCCGTCGGGGGAGGACCGGGAGGCGCTAATGCGTTTCGTGGAGGGAACCTATGGGGACAACCGGGCCAGCGAGCAGAGCCGCAAGGTGATCCTGGCCCGTTTTATTGTGGAAAAGGGAGGTGTCTCCTTTGCCACAGAATTGCTTCCCGCTCCGTAGAGGCCCGGCGCCGAAACAGCCCAGAGTGCGGGGGTGAGCCCGACTCTGTGACCGCTATGGTGTGGAACGAGATAACCGTTCACACTCGGTTTCTGAACGGATAGCATACTTCTCTGCAGCCTCCCGCGCCAGCAGGGAAGCAACGGAGGCAAAACCCCCACACAAATCGCCCGGGCTGAGCCTTATGTTCACTGCTTTTCGGGGTGACTGCCGATAGCACGTCAGCCGTTGGAAACTCAATCGGCTTTCTGCATTATCCAATCCAATTCCCGCTCCTGCTCCGGCGCCAGCGGCGGCACTTCGTGTTCGGCCAGCAACCGTTCCGCCTCCGCCTGGGCGCGTTCGGCCATCCCCTCCCGTCCTTTCCGCTCCCATTCTTCCCAGAGACCCCGCTCCGCCAGGCGGGTGGTCAGGATTTCCCCCGCCCGCAGATAGCGGCGGGTGTGCGGTTGCCCCAGGAAGTTGCGGGGGCCATCCATCACCGCCGCGATGACCTCCACTCCGAGGGCGTCGTCGTTCACCGCGATACCCCGCCGGAGGCGGCCGATAGAGGCGGCAATTTCGTTATCGCAGACCATCTGGGCATACGAACCCATCACCCCCGCCTCCATCTCGCCGACGCCGGAGAGTTCGTCCGCGCCCGCCAGGGCCGGGACCGCCGCGTTCAGTGCCCGCTCGTAGCCGCTCTGGATGTCCAGCGTGTGCGCGTTGGTGGAGAAACCGTAGACGTTGACGGGCAGGCCGTAGCGGTGGCCGATCTGGACGGTGGCCGCGGAGGCCAGCCCCAGTTCCACCCCACCCCAGACGCTGATGCCCGTGCGGGGCTCCATCATCGCCAGCCGTCCGCAATAGAAGATGGGCAGCCCCGGACGCACCTGCTGGGCTAACACGATTGCCGCCAACACCTCCGCATTCTGCTGGGCCAGCGCTCCGGCGAGGGAGAGGGGCGCCGTCGTTCCGGCGATGGGGCAGGGCAGCGGCCCCAGCGGGATGCTCCGTTGGGCCGTCTCCATAATGGCTTCGGCAACGTCGTCGGGGAAAAAGAGCGGGCTGACGGGGGAAATCCCCAGCGTCAGCACCTCCGACGGGGGGCCGATCACGGCAGCCATCTCCGCAATTCGCCGGACCTCCTCCGCCGTCTGAACGCCGGGGCCGTGGACGGGTTTGACCGTACAGGCGACGGTGTGGCGGTACATCGCCAGCGCCATCTGGGGGCCGGGGACATCCTGCGGGGTGAAGAAGGGGGTCACCGAGGTGACGTTCTCCAGCGCGTCCAGCAGGCGGGCACTATCCCGGACGTCCTGAAGGGTGGCGGGTCGGCGGCGGCCAGTGCGCGGCTCGTAGACGTCGCGGGCGCCGCCCAGGTTGTGCCAGTGCAGGGCGCCGTCTCCCAGCACGACGGTTTTCCCGTTCCGGCCGCGCAACAGCACCTGGCGGGGGCACTGCGATAGCGCCCACTCCACCAGTTCCGGCGGGACGCAAACCCGCTCCCCCTGGATTCTGGCCCCGGCATCCGCCAGATACTGGCGCGCCTGGGGCTGGGTCAGGATCACCCCGACCTCCCATAGGATGCGCAGGGTGGCCTGGTGGACGGATTCTACTTCGTCAGGAGTCAGGAATTGGAGAAATCGCATATCGCGTATCGCATATCGCAAATCGCGTATCGCA
>CAKZOY010000179.1 GCA_937138275.1 uncultured Chloroflexota bacterium | reverse complement strand
GGGAGTCGGTAGTGGGGAGTCGGTAGTCGGTAGTTGCATCTTACGCTTTACGTTTTACGTTTTACACCATGTACGAGGAACTGGAACGAGTCTATCAAGCGATTCTGGACGCTCTGCGGGCGGGGAAGCCCGCCGCGGTGGCGACGGTGGTGGAAGTGGACGGTTCGGCCCCGCGGGGCGCGGGGGCGAAAATGGTCATCTTCGCCGACGGGAGCACTGTGGGCACCGTCGGCGGGGGTGGAGTGGAGGCGCAGGTCATTGAGGAAGCGAAGGCCGCGATCGCTGCGGGGCAGGGGCGGGAAGTCCGCTACAGTTTGCGCGACCCCCAACGAGGGGACCCGGGCATCTGCGGCGGAAATATGCGCCTCCTGATTGAGGTCCTGCCGCCCCGGCCCACCCTGCTCATTCTGGGCGCCGGACATGTGGGCCAGGCCGTGGCGGAACTGGGCGCGTTTCTGGGGTACCGCGTCGTCGTGATGGACACGCGCCCCGGCCTGGCAACGCCGGAACGGTTCCCCTGGGCCGAAGCCTGTATCACCGGCGACCTGGCGGAAGAGGTGACCCGCTTTGCGGTGGATGGCTACACATACGTGGTAATGGTCACCCCGCATTACACCGAGGATGCGGGGGTGCTGGCTGCCCTGGCGAACCGCTCCCCGGCATACGTGGGGCTGATCGGCAGCCGTCGCCGGACGGCGCTCACGTTCCAGAAAGCGCGGGAATTGGGGGTTCCCGAGGACTGGTTGAAACGGATTTACACTCCCATCGGGCTGGACATCGGCGCGGAGACACCGCGGGAGATCGCCGTGAGCATCCTGGCTGAAATCATCGCCGTCCAGCGGGGGAAGGCGTCCTCTACCCTATGACCACGCAACTCCCCGAACGGGAAATCCGGCGCAGTTTTCGGCTGGGAGTCCTGAACGGCGCGCTCTTTGAGTTTGCGGAGCGGCTGATTGACCCCCCGCTGGTGCTGACCTGGTTCGTCACCCGGCTGACGTCGTCCAACCTGCTGATCGGGCTGGTGACCCCTCTGGGCGACGCGGGATGGTTCCTGCCCCAGGTCTTCATCTCCGGCCTCGTCCAGCGGATGCCCCGCAAGATGCTGAGTTACACCATCGCGGCCGTTATCCGGGTCTTTTCCTGGCTCTCCCTGGCCGCGATGGTCTGGCTGGTAGATGACCTGCGCCTTCTGCTGGTGTCATTTTTCGTCTTTTACAGCGTGGCCCGCCTGGCTGCCGGGCTGGGGGGACTGGGCTTCTTTGAGGTCGTCGCCAAGACCATCCCGGCTAATCGGCGGGGGAGTTTCTTCGCCTGGCGGCTGCTGACGGGAGGAATACTGGCGCTGGGGGCCGGCGGAGTAACGCGGGCCGTTCTGGAACGCGTCCCGTTCCCCGACGGGCACGCGCTCCTCTTCGCTCTCTATGCCGCTGTCGTCGCGCCGGCAATGCTGGCGTTTATCCTGATCCGGGAGCCGCCCGGGACGGTCACCCCGCGCCCGGTGACCCTTTGGGAGCAACTGCGGCGGGCCGGATACTTCCTGCGTTCGGACCCCGTCTTCCGGCGGTATATGGCGGTGCGGACGGCGCAGGGGCTGGCAGGAATCGCCCTTCCCTTTTTCGGAGTCTACGCCAAAAACGTACTGGGGGCTCCGGAGGGGATGGTGGGTATCTACATCGCCGTGCGGGTGGGGGCCGGGTTGCTGGCGAACCTCCCGTGGGGCCGGGTGAGCGACCGCAAGGGCAACCGGCTGGTGATGCTCTGGTTCTCGCTGGGCAGTGGGTTGACCTCCCTGATTGCCCTGGCACTGGTGATATGGGTGACCGTCTCCCCTCAACAGGGCCCCTGGTTGCCTTATCTGGTAGCGCCCCTTTTTCTGCTGAACGGCGCGCTGGGGCCCGCCGGAGCGCTGGTTGGGAATAACTTTCTGCTGGAACTGGCGCCCGAAGCGGAACGGCCCCTGTATCTGGGGCTTTCCAACACGCTGATCGGTATTGTCGTTCTGATCTCCGGATTCGGCGGGCTGATCGTGGACCTCCTGGGCTACGGTGGTTTGTTCGGCCTCTCGGCGTTTCTCTGCCTGCTGGCCTGGTGGTGGTCGCGGGGCCTGCCGGAGCCCCGGGTGGGAAAATAATCCCCTGGAAATAAGAAGGAGGTGCTTTTATGCCCTATCGGGATATGTGGGCAACATGTACGGAATGCGGCAAACAGTTCGTCTTCACCGTGGAGGAGCAACGGCGGCTGGCGGCGCTGGGATTTGAGACAGCCCTGCCAACCCTTTGTCCGGAGTGTATGCGGGCGGCAGAACTGACCCCCGGCCCCCACGAAGGGATCATCAAATGGTATGACCCGGAGAAAGGGTACGGATTCATCATCCAGCGCAGCGGCAACGAGATATTTTTCCACCGCAGCGGCCTCGCTCCCGGCACACCGGAGGATATCCCGGATAAAGCGCGGGTGCGGTACCGGATTCAGCCCAGCGGGAGAGGCCCTCAGGCGGTGGACGTCTCGCTGGTGAAAGCATAATGGAAATTCCCGGACGACGGTCGCCTCCGCGGCGACCGTCATTTGACCTTATGGGATGCTCCTGACGTTTGAACTTTCCCGTTTTTGGTGTATGATAAGATGCCAGCAAGGACAACGGGGAGGGGACGATGAAAGTGTTATTAACCCAGAACGTCCCGAACCTGGGACGCGCAGGCGATGTCAAAGAAGTGGCCGATGGGTATGCCCGGAACTATCTGATCCCTCGCGGGCTGGCGGTTCCCGCCACCGAGGGCACGGTCAGAATGGCACAGGAGCAGAAGCGGGCCAAGACCGAGCAGGCGACCCGACAGGCCCAGCGGATGGCGATGCTGGCCGAAAAGATGGAACAATTAACCCTCACTTTTCAGGCCAAAGCAGGGCCGACCGGTCGGCTCTACGGCTCCGTTACCCCCGCCGACATCGCCGAGGCCCTGGAGCGGGAACTGAAGATTCCCTTTGACCGGCGCAAGATTCTCACCGATCCGCTGCGCGACCTGGGCGAACACGCCGTCCCGGTCCGGCTCAGCAGCGACCGGACGGTCACGGTGCGCGTGCGGATAGAGCCAGAACCCCCCACTCACTAACCCTATCAGGAGTCTGATATGCCAGAAATCACCGTCGCAACCGTTCAGATGCAGCCGCTTCTCGGCCAGATGGAAGAGAACCTGGCGAAAATGGGCGAGTTCATCCGACGTATCGCCACCGAACAACCGGTGGACCTCATCATCTTCCCGGAACTGGTGACCACGGGCTACGAGGTCGGGCCGCGCTTCCCGCAGATGGCCCAGCGGGTCCCCGGTCCGGCGGTCAACCTGATCGGTCAGCGCGCCGCCGACTACGGCGTCCATGTCGCCTTTGGCCTGGTGACCAAAGAGCGGGTAGAGAGTATCCTCTACGATTCCGCCGTCCTCATCGGGCCGGACGGCGAGGTCATCGGCCTGTATCACAAAATCCACCTGCGCGGCGAGGAGCGGCTGGCCTTTCGCCCCGGTTACCGTCTCCCCGTCTTTGAGACCGATTTCGGTGTCATCGGGCTGATGATCGGATGGGACCTGGCCTTCCCGGAGGTGGCGCGCAGTCTGGTCCTGGACGGGGCGGAGGTGCTGGCCGTGCTGGCGAACTGGGAGGCGCCCCACCAGGACGAGTGGCAAACATACCTGAAGGCGCGCGCCCGGGAGAACGCCGTCTTCGTGGCCGCGGCCAACCGGGTGGGAGAAGAACCGTCCTACTCTTTCTTCGGTCAGAGCACCATTATCGGCCCCACCGGTCACATCTACGGCACCGTGGATGAGCCGGTGGAGGGGTACGCGGTGGCGAAACTGGACCTGAACGAAGTGCGGCGGCAGCGGGAGGAGACCCAGATTCTCCAGTGTCGTCAGCCGATGGCCTACCGGGCCATCGTCCGCAAATACTGATGTTTGTTTGCTACAGAGCCCGCGGAGGGGAAACCCCAGAGGGCCTATGCGAATATCCATCTCGCATATCCTGATTGTCCTGGTGATTATCGCCCTTATCGGATGTCGGCCGTCGGGACCGTCTGCGGTGGAGACGGTCGCTCTTGTTCAGACCATCGTCAACATCGGTTCCGATACTCTGGTGAACCTGGCGCTGGCCTGGGCAGAGGCGTATATGCAACAGCACCCGGAGGTGCGCACCTCTGTGACCGGCGGAGGGTCGGGCGCCGGGATCGCCGCGCTCATCAACGGCACCGCCCACATCGCCAACGCGTCCCGGGCGATGAAAGCGGAGGAGATAGAGGCCGCGCGCTCTAACGGGATTGAACTGGTGGAGTTCACCGTCGCTCTGGATGCGATCGCGGTCGTCGTGCATCCCTCCAATCCGGTGAACCGTCTCACCGTTCAGCAAATTTCGGACATCTATACCAGGAAAATCACCAACTGGAAAGAGGTGGGCGGCGAGGACCGGCCCATCGTCCTGCTCTCGCGGGAATCCAATTCCGGGACGTATATGTACTTTCTGGAGCATGTGGTACGGCTGGGGGACCCGAAGAGCGACCTGCTTTTCTCTCCGGACACATTGCTGATGCCCTCGTCGGAGGGGATCAGTACAGAGGTGCGCCAGAACCCAAACGCGATCGGTTACGACGGTCTGGGATACGTGACCCCCGACCAGAAAGGCATCGC
>CAKZOY010000178.1 GCA_937138275.1 uncultured Chloroflexota bacterium | reverse complement strand
TCTGTGCCGGTTTCCTTTGCCCCTCCCCCTTACCCCCTCCCCGTTGAGGGCGGGCAGAACGCCCGCTCCTACGGCCGCACGGGGGGGATAAAGAACGGGGTTTGCGGGCGGCGGCTTCGCCGCCGCCCGCAAACCCCTCTCTTTCCCCCCTCACCCTCCGGTAGGACTTTGAAAGTCGCCCCTGCATAACCCTGCTGCGCAGGCTGGAACGCCCTTCCGCTACGCTCCGTGGCGCACTACAAACTCCGGGGAGCAGGGCGCCCGTCGTATCCTACCTGCGCCGCCCCAGTCGGCGCAGGAGCCCGTAGAGGCTATCCACGGTGATCTGATGCCGTTCCCGGAACGCCTTCGCCTGGGGAGTGTGAAAAGCCCGAAAATCGTTGGAGAGCATCACGTCTGGCCGGGCCAGAACCGCCGAGGCAAAAATTGGGGCATCACTGGGGTCACTGCAGAAGGGGAGGACGGCCTCTATCTCGGAGGGAAGAGGCAGGCGCACGAGGTGAGGAGCGAAAGGGGCCAGAAGCGCTGCAGCCCGGAGCCGGTGGTGGGGAAAGCGTACATCCAGTACATCGTCCAGTTCGTCCACCACCGCCCGGCCAATGACCAATTCCAGACTCCCCGCCTCGTACATCTCCAGTACTTCCCCCGCCAGCGCGAGCCCGCCGGAGCGGTCCCGCGGGAAGACGATCATCGCCAGCAGGACACCGGTATCGGGGAAGACGCGCAGCGGTCTCACCGGTTCTCCTGGGAAGATGAGAGCGCCCGCACGGCCTTCTCATATCGCTCCTGCCAGATGCGGCGGCGAACCTGGCGGGCGTATTCCAGCAGTTCCTCTTCGGTGAGGCCCTCGGCCTCGGCGGCCGGAGCCAGCAGGGCGCTGAGCTCCTTCAGGGGGAAGCGCCCCTGTTCGGCAGCCAGCGCTTCGGCGTAGGTCTCCAGAGCCTCCACGGCCAGGCGGTTCAGGGACACCGACCGACAGGCCGCCAGTTGGGTCAGTTGTTGATGTAACTCCGGGGAGACCCGGATGGTAATCCGTCGCACATCCTCCATCGCTTTCCCTCCGGGGATATCCCTGAGCGCGACTCCACCCGCTTTCGCTTAGAGGTTCCTGTGTAGCAGTATTATAGCATCACATTGGGGGCTGTCAATGGATATACCCCGTCCCTTGCTACAACCCCTCCACCATCTCCTGCATCCGGGCCGCGTCGGGGTGCAGGTAGCGGGTCGTGGTGACCACCCGCTCGTGCCCCAGAAGGCCAGGTCGCCGCCCGCCCGCAGAAAGCGGGTGGCGAAGGTGTGCCGCAACAGGTGCGGCGTCACCCGCTTCCGGATCCCCGCCCGCCGCGCCGCCTCCTGCAACAACCGCTGCACGTCCCGCGCCGTGAGCGCCCGGTGCGTTCGGGAGAGAAACAGCGGTCCCCCAGCCTGCGGCCGCACTTCCAGATACTCCTTCAGCGCCCGGCGCGCCTCGGCGGAGAGGGGCACCCGCCGCTCCTTCATCCCTTCCCCTTCCGCACCAGCAGCCAGCCGCCGCGGGCGTTCAGTTCCACATCCTCCACCCCCAGCCCGACCGCCTCCGACACCCGCAGACCGGCCCGGGCCATCAGTGCCGCCAGCGCTACGTTGCGCTTATCCGTCCAGCCTTCCCCTTCCAGCGCGGCCAGGAGGCGGCCCACAAATCTCGCACCCCATCCCTTGCCATCCGGCCTTTTTTCGGGTATACTGACTGCAGATAATCTGCCTTGTCAGAAAATCATCGGGAGGGAAAATGAACGAAGCGGTTCGGATAGGCCAGCGGGGAACGTTGACCCTTCCTGCCGGTATTCGGAAAAAGTACCGCATCCAGAGAGGAGACACTTTCTATCTGGTGGACCTGGATGGCATCCTGGTGCTGACGCCGATGACGCCGGTGGTGCCCGAACTGGCCCGGGAGATAGAACGCCTGCGTCGGGAGGCCGGCCTCAGCCTGGAGGAACTGCTGGAAGAACTGCGCCGGCAGCGCCAGCGCATCTTCCAGGAGCGTTACGGCGATGGCGGGACCCGCTAAACCCCGGGTGTTTGTGGATGCGGACGTTCTGTTTGCGGGGGCTGCCTCTCCCAGCGAACACAGCGCCAGTCTGATCGTCCTCCGGCTGGGGGAGATCACTCTTATAGAGGCTGTTACCTCGGAGCAGGTGATTCGGGAGGCGGAGCGTGCGCTGGAGGAGAAACTCCCCCGTGCCCTGAGCGCTTTCCGCCCTCTGGTCCAGAGGGCGCTGCGGGTGGTACCCGATCCAGCGCCGGAAGACCTGCGAGCGTATGAGGGTCTGGCTGACCCGAAAGATCTGCCGATCCTGGTATCGGCGCTGCGGGAGAGATGCCGGTGGCTGGTCACCTTCAACGTCCGGCACTATCAACCAGGCCATCCAGACATCGCCGTTCTGCGGCCGGGGGAATTCGTCTCCCGCCTCCGGGAACTGCTGGTGGGTTTTGCGGGAAGGGATTGAGCCGCTGTGCGGCCACGGGGTCTTGGAAATAGGTCGCCCACAACAGACGCCAGGCGACCACCGCATAAACGGCCAGACATCGTTCCAACCGTTCACCGGTCTCCAACTGACGC
>CAKZOY010000177.1 GCA_937138275.1 uncultured Chloroflexota bacterium | reverse complement strand
GCGGAGTGGCGTTTCGGCTGTTCGTAGTGAGCCACGAAGCGCAGCGGAGCGGCGTTTCGGCTGTTCGTAGTGAGCCACGAAGCGCAGCGGAGTGGCGTTCAGCCTGCGCAGCAGAGTTTTGCTTTGAGCCGGGGGCTGAAACCCTTCGGTGGGAAGGGTTGCAACCTTTGCTCCCTCACCTTAAATTGACGCATATGGGGGAGAAGGGTTGGGGTTTGCGGGCGGCGAAGCCGTCGCCTGCAAATTCCTCTCTCCCCTCTTCTTTTCTGCCCCTCGCTGGAATCGCTGCTCCAAATTTTCGTAACTGGCCCAAATTGAGCGAACCGCAGTTTTACGCTTTACTTTTTACGCTCTACTTTTTACGTTGTACTCCCACGCTATTTTACCCTTTCCCCCCTGCCCTGTCAACAGAGTTTTCTCCAATTCCGATTAGAGGTTTCTCTGATGCGCGAGATGGGAAACTGGTGTATCATGGGGGCGATCGGGATTCGCCCTCACTCAGGCCGGGCCACGGCCCGAACTTCTCCCGCAGGAAGTGATAGGTCAGGTGGGTGTTCTCCGGCAGTTCCCAGACGAGGCGGCACTCGGCCAGAATCTGGCTCTTGTGGGCGTCCAGCGTCTTCAGCGTCACGCCGAGGATGTCGGCGGCTTCCTGGGGGGAATGGCCGCGGGCCAGCAGTTGCAGCACCTCCCGCTGGCGACCGGTCAGCTGGGCCCAGACGGCCCGGCAGCGGGCGGCGTCGGTGGGGGTGAAGGGCAGGGTGGGGGGCGTAGCGGGGCGCGCCATCGCCTGCAGAGCCGGGAAGTAGGCCCCCCAGGGGACGAGGGGCACGGGGACCAGCCGGACGCCTGCCTCCGGCGGGGCGTGCAGCACTGCCCCCTCCCGACAGACCTCCAGGAAAGCGCGCGGCGTGTAGAGATGCCAGAGACGGTCCCGGTGGTCGCAGTAGAGGGCGGCGGCGGTGGTCAGCGTCAGGGCCAGCATGCGCGGCCCACCGGCGATGCAGAGGTGCAGGATGTGCCCGGCCTGCTTCAGTTCCATCAACAGGTCACGCGCCAGTGCCCAGACCGCCTCTGCCTCATGGGCGCTGATGATCGCCGCAATGGGCTTCCCGCCAGCACTCACGGGCACGCGCCGGAAGGCGATGGGGCGGCCCCGGTACTGGTCGCCCGCAAACTCCGCGCTCAACTGGGCCAGTGCCCGCCGCACCCGTTCATCTTCGGGGGACATGTGGAGGACCATCACCGCGTCCAGAGGTTCGCCGGAATCCAGCAGAGCGTCGGTGGCAAACGTCACCACCTGGGCCTGACCACCCATCGTCACGACGGCGACTGTCTGGACCGCGGGAGCAGAGGGCATCGGGTTCATCGTAGTATAACAGTATAGAATAGAATGGAAAGAAGTCAAATGGTCTACAATCCTCTCCCGGCCGTGGTGCTGGGTGGGCCGCCCCACCGGGGCAAATCGGTACTGGCGTATAGTTTGACTCGCGCTTTGCGGGAGCGCGCTGTTCCCCACTATCTCCTGCGCGCTTACCCTCCCGATGGCGAAGGGGACTGGTTTCACGAGGGGGAGCAGGAGGTCGTCCGCCATCTGCGGATCAAGGGGGCGCGCAGCGAACGGTGGCTGCCGTTGCTGCGGCGGGACGTCGCCCGGCGGCACCTTCCGCTGATCGTGGACATGGGCGGCCTCCCGACCCCCGAGCAGGAGTCCGTCCTGGACGATTGCACCCACGGAGTCCTGCTGACTGCCACGAAGGCGGAGCGGGAGGAGTGGGCGGCGCGGTTTGCCGCCCATGGACTGGTGCTCCTGGCCGATCTCCGCTCCGACCTCAAGGGGGAGAACTCTCTGGAAGTGCGGGAGCCGGTTCTGCGGGGGGTGTTAGCGGGGCTGGAGCGGGGGCGGACCGCCTCCGGGCCGGCCTTCAGCGCGCTGGTGGACCGGCTGGAGGAACTCTTCCGGCCGTTCGCCGACACCCTTTACCGCCACCATATGGAGACGGCGCCCGTGGAACTGGTGGTGGACCTGGAGCGACTGGCGAGGCGGATGGGGCGCGACCCGCTGCGCTGGGAGCCTTCGGACCTCGCGGGGGTGCTGGAGTATCTGCCTGCGGGAGAGATGCTGGCCCTTTACGGCCGGGGACCGAACTGGCTCTACGCGGCCGTTGCCGTCCATGCCTTTCCTGCCGCCTTCTACCTCTTTGATGCCCGGCTGGGATGGGTGATGGCGCCTGTCCTCTCCGAGGGACTTCCGGAGCCAGGAGGGCCGCTGGAGGTGCAGGTGGACCATTCCGAATCGGCGGTGAGGATGCGGTTCCTTCTCCCCGACGTGTATCTGGACGTGGAGGAGGCAGCGGGGATGGTGGTTCCTCCCTGTCCGTCGGAGGGGTTGATTCTGGAGGGGAAACTCCCTCTGTGGCTCTGGGCGGCGCTGGCCCGTTTATACGCTCCATGCCTGACCTGGCTGGCGGTAGTACAACCGCAACGGGCGTCCCGCGAGGCCGGGACGGCCGTCGTCATCTCCAGTCGGGGAGGGCCTCCGGTGGGGTCGGTGCTGTTCTGGGATTCGGAGCGGTGAACTGCGCGGCGGCAGATATTGTTTGTTTATACTCAGTTCGTAGCCAGCCACCCATCGCAGCGGATTGGCATTTTGTTCGTAGTAAGCCACGCAGCGTAGCGGAGTGGCGT
>CAKZOY010000176.1 GCA_937138275.1 uncultured Chloroflexota bacterium | reverse complement strand
GCCGCTTGGCAACGTTCCGGCCAGAGGAATGATTGACAGCAAGCGGAAACCGGCGGTCAGCAGGTGTTAACGTCCCCTCATCTCTCCGGCTCCCTTCTCCCCGCCGCGGCGGAGGAGAAGGGTTTGGGGTCTTGGCGCGGGCGGCCTTCGGCCGCCCGCGCCAAGACCCCCTGTAAGGGCATAGAGGGCTTGTGCAGCGAATCTCGTAGTAGATGAGGCGGGCATCCCGGTCCAGCGGGGCGGTCCGACGACAAACCCGGGCGCACCGGGCATCGGTGCAGTCACACCCTTCCCGTCCCGCTTCTTTTGCCGGGCAGGGGCGGGGGGCCGGTTCGTAGAGGAAGCGGTGACATCCCCGCAGCGCATCCGGGAACGGGCCTAGTGGAGCATCAGGTCGTGGCTGATGGTCACTCCCCGGTGGGGTGGATCGCCGGGGAAGGTGGAGTGGTCGGGCAGAAATCCCGCCTGGTGGAGAGGGTCAATGAACAGCAGGGGCGGGTTTTAAACCCGCCCCTGCAACCCGACGGCTTCGCGTCGGGCGGGGCGCGGCCAGATGCTCACCCAACTTAAGTTTGCGCCTATGGTGGGACTCCCCTGGCTGAATGGGTATACCCGAGCAATCAAATACATCCCTAAGGAGAGAGATGGCGAAGAAACGGATTCGTTCAGCCCGTCTTCCAGACCACCGGAGAAAAAAGGAGGTCCTGGAAGCCGAACTGAAGCGGGCCTATGCCCTGTGGCGAGAGGGGAGGGCCGAAGAGGCGCTGGCCGTCCTGCGCGCGCTGGAGCAACGTTACCCGGACCGGCCTGAGGTTCTGCGGATGCTGGCCGATATCCACGCGGACCGGAAGGATACCGCGGCGTATTTGATCACGATCCGCCGCCTGCATGCGCTGCAACCCGAGGATCCAGATGTGACGCTGGGGCTGGCAAGCGGTTATGCGTTGAACCGCTATTTTTCTCTGGCCTATCGGTTCTTTCAGCAGTTCCTCCAGAAATGGCCGAACCATCCCATGGCGAAAGAAATTACCCGGATGCTGCGCGACCTGGAAAAGGGGCTGCAAGAGGAAGCAAAACACCTGGAGATGCCCCTGGAGGATGCGCTCCCCTTTATGACACAGCACGACGAGATGATACTGGCCGTGCGTACAGGGGATACCCCCAAGGCTCAGCAACTGGCCGAACAACTACGCCAGCGCTACCCGCGTTTTGTTTCCCCCCTCAACAACCTGAGCCTGGCCTACTGGGTGAGCGGAGACCGCGCCCGGGCAATCGCCACAGCCCGGCAGGTGCTGGAGATCGCGCCCGAGAACGTCCATGCCCTGGGCAATCTAATCTACTTTCACTACCTCTCAGGGCAGGAGGAGGAAGCCCGCGCCCTGTTGCCCCGCTTGAAGGCGGCTTCGATCCGTAAAGCGGATGAGTGGACCAAGAAACTAGAAATGTTCACCCTTCTGGGGGAGGAAGAAGACGTGCTCGTCTTCGGCCAACAGGCCCTTGCCTCAGAGGGTACAATCACAGAAGCCTCCTTCCACTGCTTTCTGGCGGCGGCCAAGGCCCGGAAAGGGGACATAAAATCGGCCCAGAAACACTGGAAGGAAGCCCTGAAGTGGGACCCCGGCAACCTCGTGGCTCTTAAAAATCTGGAAAACATCCGCAAAAAGCCCCAGGAGCGCTTCGTGCCCTGGGCCATCCCTATGGAGGTCTGGATTGACAAGGAAACCGTTCTGGCTCTTGCCCAGAAGACGGGGGCAGCCTTTCGCAAAAAAAGCGATCAGGGAATAGAGGCCATACTGCAACACCTCTTGGATAACGAGCACCCGGAACTCCTGCGCCTGGCCCCTGCGATACTGAACCGGGGAAGTCCAGAGGCCAAAGATTTCGTGATGAAGATGGCGGAATTTTCCGCCCACCCCACCCTGCTGGCCGCGCTGAAGGATTACGCTTTCGGGCAATATGACCCTCTATCGGTGCGGATGCAGGCGGCGATGCTCCTCTCCCATTACGGTATCATTCCCAAAGGGATGGCCCAGTTCTGGGTAGACGGCGAATGGCGCTCCATGCTGGTTGTGAGTTTTACCCTTACTGATGAGCCTTCTGCCGATTATCCCTTAAAGCCTGCTGCAGACCAACATCTGAAGCGGGCTCTTCAGGCCCTGTACGCCTCCGATGGCCCAAGCGCCGAAAAGCACTTGCGAAACGCTCTGGCCATTCAGCCCAACCACCCCAGCCTGCTCAACAATCTGGCCTTCGCGCTTATGTTACAGGGGAAAGACAACGAGGCTCTGGAGATCGTCCACCGGGTGGCCGAGGAGTTCCCTGACTACTTCTTCGCCCAGATCACTCTGGCCCGCGAAGCCATCCAGCGAGGGGATCTGAACAAGGCACGGGAGATACTGGATCACTGGATGATTACCAAAGAGGTTTTCCACTTCAGCGAATTCAGTATGTTCTGTCAGGCCCAGATTGACCTGGTGCTGGCGGAGGGCAATAGCGAGGCAGCGGAGTCCTGGCTACAGATGTGGGAACAGGTCTATTCCGATGATCGCAAGCTGCCTTACTACCGGACTCTGGTAAGGGAAGCGCGGCGGACGGGGCGATGGGGTGAGAAAAAAACCTCATAGGACCGATCCCCGGCTGAAGTTGCCCCTCTAGGCCTTTGGCTGCTGGTAGGCCTGCGCCGACCGGCAGGGGCAGAGGATACATTCTCCGATGAACGGCTATTTTGAAGAGGGCGGGCTTGAACCCGCCCTCAAAGTTTGTCCCCTTGCTCCTCCGCCGCGGTGGGGCGAGAATGGCCCCCCGAAAGCCTGCCTATACGGAAGAATTGAGTTTACGGGCGGCGGTGAAGCCGCCCAAAAAGCCCTATCTCACCTTTCGGGGAGACCTTGCTCCTCCAAAGGGAGTTGCTGCGCAAGCCCCGGTGTGAGGCGCACCAGGATAATGCGCCCCGTCCGGTCGTGCAACCGCACACGCCCATCCGGGGTATGCTCTACAATGTCTCCCGTCACACAGCGGTATCCAGTGAGGCTGAGCTCCGCCCAGAATTCGGGCGCGGCCAGATGCAGGGTGAGCCCGGAATCGGTTCGCTCTATTCTCCTGACTTCCGCAGTGAGAAAGTGAACGATGACGCCTGGCACAGGTTGCCAGTCCAGCGGCAGAATTGCGCCGCTGCGGGCCGGAAGAGTCACCGGATGCCCGGCAAACAGGTGGCGGTCCCCGCCATAGACAATGTCCGTCTCCAGAGGGTCATCCCGATAGTTGTTGATAAAGACGAAACTGCCGTTAGGACCCTGGCTGATGCGCACATCCGCCCAGTGGTCCGTCTGAAACAGCGGAGGGCAATCCATCTTCTGCGCCATTCGGTGGAAGACATCCAGCTCCTCCAGAGTGTTCGCCGGGAACGCTGCACCCAGTACCATCCCTTGGCCCCGCCCTAATCGCCGAATGAACCCCACCGTCTCTCCCCGACGTGTAGCAAAGACCTCGTCAAAGTCCCCCTGATAGGTTTCCACGAACGACGCCGGGATGTGTCGGTACTGAAAGGCGTCTATCTCCGTAGCGGTGAAGGGAGGGTCACTCTGGATATGCGTCAGTTCCAGCGCGTCTCTGAGGATTGTGCAGGGTCGGTGGTCCATATCTTCCAGACACATCCGCCCCACAAGTATCAGCCTCCCCCCACGGCGCATATACTCCACCAATCGGGCCTGGATTTCCGCATCGCACATCCGCTCCATCATAACCCACAACGAGGGTGTCCGGTTCGGGTCCAGGTCAGACCGCTGGAGGTCCAGCCCCCGGAAAGGGCGGTGAGTCAGGGCTAATCCTCGGGCGATGAAGTCAAAGAGGATGACCTCCCGCTGATGGGTCAGGATGCGCGTCTGCTCCTGGGTGGCGGGAGTGTTCACTTCGGTCATGAAATAGTCCAGGATGAAGCCCACGGCCGTTACCGTTTGGGGACGGGCAAGAGATAGAGATGGGCCATAGGACTGGAGCGCGGCGGATAGTTGAGGATAGCGGAAGTAATGCGACCGGAGCGTCCCATCTTTACGAACAGGGTGTCCCCAATCATGGCGGCGGACTGGGCTGAGCAGGGGATCGTTTTCGCCGTCAAAGAAGAGGTAGTGGTTGATCGCCCGCATTCCGACCGAGATGGAAAGGCGGGCGTGGAGGTCGTAGAACGACGACGATGCGCCACTGAAATCCTGGTTGCCGCCGGCCTGAAACTCTATGGAAAACAGAGGCTGGCACGGGTTCTGCAGGGAGCGGGTCATCTCGTTGATCAGGAGCAGTTGATGGAAGTTGCCTTCGCCGATGGTCATCGGGTAGACGTCGGTGGCGCTTACCACATCCGGCAGACGCATTACTTCCACCAGTTGGGATAACCCGATGGGGAAGGTCTTGCCGCCATTGGCAAAGCCGTGGATGTTGAAGACGGGCGATACCTCCAGGCCGTTCGCCCTGGCCTCCGCCAGAAGGAACGCGGCGTATTCCCGCAGGTAGTGGCGGTAGAAACGGCGGTAGTCCTCCACGACCTGCCGGGCCAGGGGGTGGGCAGCGTCCACCAGCCCGGCGCGCAGCAGGCCTTCCAGTTGGTCGGCGGGGTAGCGCTCCGGAAGACGCTCCCCCCAGGTGCGGCGCAGGTGGTCGGCGAAGCGGGCGAGGGTGTCGGGATTCAGGTCAAGGATATTGCGGACCCATGGAATCATCCCCATCTCGTTATCCAGCTGGATCAGCAGGATGTGCCCGCCGCGCGTGACCTGGCGGGGGGTCAGTACTCCGAATACCGCGCGGTACCAGCCCGAAACGCACTTCCGGAAGTCGGGGTGGAGATAACTGGCGATGTTTTGTGGCTGCCCGTACTGGTCAATGAAAGCGACCTGGGGATACTGCTCAAAGACCCATTGGGGGATACCCTCCCGGTTCGTCTCTGCCATGATATAGGGGCCGGGGCGGGCGATTATCCAGAGCCCCATTTCGGCGGCCAGGTCCAGAAAACCGCTCAGGTCCCGCTGGGGATGGGTGTGTCCGTCAAAGTCCCATTCGCCCTCGGCCGGTTCGTGCCACAGCCAGGGGATGTACGAGGCAACGGCGTGGAATCCGGCTTGTTTCAGCAGGCCGAGGCGGTGGGCCCACTCCTCGCGCGGGGTGCGGAAGTAGTGGAATTCGCCTGCCTGCAGGATCAGCGGTTCGCCGTCCAGCCAGAACAACCCGTCCTGCACTGTGAATTCAGCCACCGAACCCTCCGGAGCGAGGTTGAAATCCCAGCACGCGGAGCGCTTTCTGGATGTACGGACTGCCTGTGTAGACTTCCCATACCAGACGAGTGAGGTGGTTTTCAATCATAATCATAGAGCACCCCTTGTTGATGGCATACACGTTGCGGCTATACCAGGCGGGAGCAACATCCAGGTTGTAGGCGTCAAAAAAGCCGTATCGGCCCCAGGTCTGAGGGTGATGTCGGTACAGATACCGGAGCATATCGGTCACCGGGTCGGGCAGGAACGGCAGGGAGGCCGCCGCAGCGTAGATGGAGACGGTGCCGTTGTGGTGGGGCTCGCCGCGGCACGGCAGCGCGCCGAAGACGTCGTACCCCCAGGGGCTATCGCCACTGCTCAGGCCCCAACTGTTTGCGTGGTAGGTGCGGTAGCGACCCGACTGGGCGATGCAGAACTCCCGGTTCGCCAGCACCGCCTGGCGGGTATTTTCAAACCAGTCTACGCCGTCGGAATCCAGGAAGTGGGCGGTATCCAGCCAGGCCTCGGGGTACTGGTAGGCAAAGAGTGTCCCCTGGGGGTTGATGATGAGGGAGTGACTGTTGTACTCGCCCCACTCCCGGTCAAAACCCCGATAGAGGGCGCAGGCCAGTGCCGGTTCCAGCCGCGGAGCGGCCTGCAGGTACATCATTTTCTGCTCGGCCGCCATGTCCCACTGCCCGATAAGGCCGGGCCCGTCGGTTACGTAGTCCCCGTCCGGGTCAGGGTTGTAGGACATCCGGAAAAGAGTCCGGCCGTCGGTTTCAAAGACGATGAAATGCCAGTCCACCCGTTCCAGGAGTTGGGCGGCGAGATCGCCGATTTCGGAGTCGTCGGCAAAATAGGCCGCGGCGGTGATGACTCCGTTGAGGCAGAGGGCCGTGTCTATTGTGGAGAACTCGCATTTCTTCCAGCGCAAACCGGTCTGGATATCTAAGAAATGGGCAAAGAAGCCGCGGTGGTGGGAAGCGCGATGGAACAGGGTGCGGAGGGTTCCGCGCACGATCCGGCGCGCCTCTGCCGGAGAGATGTATCCCCGTTCGCAACCGATGACCCAGGCGGTTAATGCGAATCCCGCTCCGGCGATGGAAGCGACCGCAGGCGTTTTTGTGGAATCCGCAGGGAGGCCGAAACCGGGACTGTACGGGTCCCGGTTAGTGAAATCCAGAAAAAAGTCCAGAGAACCGCGCAATTCACGGTTCAGCAGGTCCATCACTGCTGTCCCTCCGGAGGGTGCTGAGAGAATTTTTCTTTAAACTACCAACCGCCTCCTGGTCTGAAAATAAACGGCGGTTCGGCTCGTGGGTGGTCACTCCGATAGGTAGTGATAAACCTGATCGCCCAGTCCTATGCCGGTTTCATTTGCCTCTCCCCCTTACCCCCTCCCCGTTGAGGGCGGACGGATCGTCCGCCCCTACAACCCCACGGGGAGGGGGAGAAAAAGGGGGTTTTGCGGGGCGGCGGCGAAGCCGCCGCCCCGCAAAACCCCTCTCTATCTCCCCTCTCCCCCGCCCGCAGGGCAGGGGGAGAGGGGGGACCAAGGGGGGTGAGGGGGGATTTGCCCAAAATCACCACTCACCGGAGTGACTACCGGCTCGTGGTATCCAGGACGCTATTTTCATGCTTTATGGTGCCCTTGGGGGCATGTTAAACTATGGTGAAGAGAAACTGTTCTTGCGAGAGGACTCCCGAACGATCAGTTCCACTGGGAGGCGGTCCACTTCCAGCCATTTGCCCTCTGTCAGAACGTGGATCAATTGCTGGACAGCGGTGGCCCCCCACAGTATGCGAGAGACGTGGACCGTGGAAAGGGTTGGCCGGGTGTAGTGGGTGAGGATGATATCATCAAAGCCAACTAACAGGATATCATCGGGAGCGCGCAGCCCGTGCTCCTCCATTGCCCGCAGAACCCCCAACGCCATCTGGTCGTTGGCACAGAAGATCGCTTCGGGCAGGTCGCCGGAGCGGATGATCTTCTGGGCAGCCTCGTAGCCCGATATCTCGGTAAAACTGCCCTCAAAGGATGGAATCTGCAGGCCGTATTTCTCGCCCTCTTGCAGGAACGTGCTCTTACGTTCTATGTTGTCAAACGCGTCCCGGGGTCCCTCTATGAAAGCGATACGGCGCACTCCTTGCTCGTAAAAATGGTGAAATACTTGCCGGGCACCGCGGGAGTTGTCAATTAAAACCGACTTAATAAAGGGGGCAGCAATCTGGCGGTCCATCACGACAATCGGAAACCGCTCGGAGGCCAGTCTCAACAGAATTTTCGTCTGGACGCGGATGTCAAACACAATTGCCCCGTCCACCTGTCGCTGGGTCAGCACCCGGCACGCGGTGCGCGTGCCCGGGCAGACGATCAGTTCATAATCCGTGTTCAGGACGACTTTATGGATTCCGTCCAGGATGTCCTCGTAGAAGAGGCCGGCGAATTCGCTGATAAAGACCCCGATGATGAGCGAGCGGCGGCGTTTCAGGTTCCGGGCGAAGGCGTTGGGATGGTAGTTGAGTTCCTCCGCCACCTTCAAAATGTGTTGCCGCGTCTCTTCACTGATGGTGCCGGTGTTGTTGAGCGCGTAGGAAACGGCGGTGACGCTGACCCCCGCTCGTTTTGCCACATCCCGAATTGTGACCATACTTCCCTCACCTCCTGGCGAATTCCAGGCGTTCCAGCCCCCGCAACAGATGCTCGTTCCGCATCGTGATCTGGTACACCATATTATTTCCCTGATAATTCGCCAGCATAAGCAGGGAAATGCCCTTGTCTATGCCAATGACGTCCGTGGCGAACCAGTTCCTGGTCAAGTTGAAAGCATCCTGGAAGCCGTATTTTCCCTTGAGCCGATCCAGTGAGAAATAGTACGCCATTGCCCGCCGGGCATCCTCGGGCGCGAAGAGAATGGAACCGATGGCGCCGTAGGGCGGGACCGTATCATCCACCAGATGCTGCCGGTTGTCGTACCCGGAGGGCGGCGCGCCGTAGCGGCCCTCGTAGCCGTTCGGGCCGTCGCAGGCGGAGAGCCCCCAGGCGTTCGGCCCGATGGTCAGGTACTTCTCGTCCATCGCTATGGCGAAACGGACCTGGGCGCGGGCCGCCTCCACCGAGTTGACAAACCAGTTCACCCCCTTCCGGTCCTGGTACTCCCGGAAGTCAATCCAGGCATGGCTGAACTGGTAGGTGAACATAGAGCCAAACCAGGAGTGGATGAAGGGCTGACCATCCCCGTATCGGGCGGAGTGACGGATGAAGGAATAGTATACGGACGGGTCTATGGGGTGGGTCGGAGAGCCCGCAGCCAGGATGTAGAGCATCAGTTGTTCGGCATAGAAGTCCCAATGGCCCTCAAACCCCTTTTCGGGGCGGTAGGCCATATAGAACATATTCCGCTGGGGGTCCACAAACCAGGGCCATTCCACTCCAGCGTAAATCTCCTCCGCCATCTCCTGAACCTCCCCTCCGAAGTACTGTCCGGCGGTCAGGACACCCATCAGCAGGATGGCGGTATCTATGCTGGAGACCTCGCTCTGCCAGGCTCGCTTGCCTGTGTCCATATGGACAAAATGGTAGTAGAACCCGTGGACCCGGTCCATTTTCCGCAGGGTATCCAGGGTCCCGCGGGCCCGTTCGTAGCCCTGGTCAAAAGTGATGTATCCCTTCTCCACCCCGATGGGGTAGGCCGTCAATCCGAAGCCGACGGCGGCGATGCTGGATATGCCCTCCGAACCGGGGTAGCGATCCCGGATCAGCCCGTAGCCGGGGCTCCCGGTGCGGGTATTGGCCTGTTCCCAGAAGAAGTCAAAAGCGCCCCGCATCTCAAACTCAATGATCTCCTCTATGCTGACCGGTATGGGGGTCGGTGTGGCCACCTCCGGCGTCGGCGAAGGGAGGGGGGAAGGGAGAGGCGAAGGGACCGGGGACGGCGTCGGCGGGATCGGGGAGGGGGAGACCCGCGCGCACGCCGCCGTGACCAGAATCAGCGTCAGTGCCAGAAAAATTTTGCGATTATTCACCGGCGATCCCCGTTCGTTCTACAGATTCCACAAACCACCGCTGCAACAGGAAATACATCACCAGCAGCGGAAGGATGTTCAGAAAAGTGCCGCTGAGTTTCACCGCCTCGTTAATGCGGTCAAAAATACTGACGATCCCGGGGGGATAGAGGTTTTCATAGGCCTGGACGAATTTGGATAGTTGCATCGGGAGGGTCTGGATGCCGCCTTCCAGGAAGACGAACGTCAGGTACGTCTCGTTCCAGTACCAGACGATGGAGAAAATCAGTGAGACGATGTAGGCAGGGACGGCCGAAGGAACGGCGATGGAGAAAAACACCCGCGCCTCGGAGGCGCCATCAATCCGGGCAGCCTCCTCCAGTACTGGCGGGAGAGAGAGGAAAGTCTGGTAGAAAATCAGAATGAAGATGGCGCTGCGGAATCCCTGACCTCCCAGGGCGGGGAGGATCAGGGAGAAGATGTTGCCCAGCAGGCCCAGGCGGCGGTAGGCCAGCATCTGCGGGATGACGGTGTTCTGGGGTGGAATAATGAAGGTGAGCAAAATCAGAATGAAGAGCAACGATTTCCCCGGGAACCGGTATCGGGCCAACCCGTACCCGATGACCGAACAGACAATGGTCTGGATGACGGAGGGAACCACGCTGACCAGGACCGAATTGAGCAGTGTGGAGGGATAGTTCAGGACCCGGAAGGCTTTAATGTAGTTGCCCAGGTAGAGTTCGGTAGGAATCCATCGGACCATTGGGTTCAGAAGGTCGCTGGGGCTTTTGAAACTGGTGACCAGCATGAACAGGAGCGGGTAGAGGTAGACGAATCCGATCGCCACCAGCACGGCGTAGACGACCGTGCTGAAGAGCAGGCCGTACCGGGAGCGGGTGCCCAGTAGAAAGCCGCGAACGCGGTCCCAGTGCCGGTTCAGATTGCCGGTGGCCCGAGTTCCCCAGTTCCGCAGCCGCGGGAACAGCGAATCAACGTTTTGCAGAATGTGTTCTCCCATAGCTTCAGTTTCTCCTGAACTGAACATCCGGCGACTTTTTCAGCCACCCCATAAGCACTAACTTACAGCCCCGTGGCTATGCTCGTGTACCCTTCCCTCATCCCTTCCTGCGCGCCCCCAGCGCAAAATACACCAGCAGCAGAATCACCACGAGCGCAGCAAAGTACAGGAAGGACATCGCACCCGCGTAACCGATCCCTCCCTTGATGTCATATGTCTGGGAATAGATGTACCGGACGATCTTGCTCTCCGAGAAATGGGATAGGGTGATCACCGTGTAAATCGCCACCACGACGTTCGTGGTGGAGAGGGAAGGGAGGGTGATCCGCCAGAAAGATTCCCACGCCGAGGCACCATCTATGGCCGCGGCCTCATAGATGCTGCGGTCAATTTTCTGCAAACTGGCGAGATAGATGAGAATTTGCACGCCGGAGAACCACAGAATCAGGATGAACGAGGTCAGCAGATAATTCACCGGTGTCCGCAGGATGGGGGGCAATCCGGCCAGCAGGTTCAGGATCAGGGGAGATTGGGCTACCATCGGCACCGTGGCCGCGCCCTGAGAGACCAGTTCGCGAATCACCGGCCCGCTGGTGATGACCACAGGCAGGAAAAAGACCGTCCGAAAAATCCCCCGTAGCCGAATTTTCAGGTTCAAAAAAAGGGCAATGATTATAGAGAAAATCATCACAATGGGGACCGACACGGTGGTTTCCACAACGTATTCCACGAGCAATTCCACAAATGTCGGGTCGGTGAACAGGGCCCGGGTATAGTTCTGCCAGCGGATGAACGTCTGTTCTATCCCCGTCGCCGAGACAATGACCTGGTTCAGACTGTAGAAGAAGGTCTGGAAAAGGGGGATCATCGTGAGCAGGACGAAACCGACGATCCAGGGCGTCACAAACGCCAATCCCTGAAGGGCACGGCGCGTCCGATAGCGCAGGAGGGGAGCACGGTTCCCTGCCTTCATGGGCCTACCTCCCTCAAAACCGCATCGCGGGCGGGGATCACGAGACCACCTACTTCCACCGGCTGGTCGCGATAATTCACGACAATCTGCCGCCCGTTGCTGTACGTGGTGGCGACCACCCCATCGGCGATGGTCCGGTGTCCGGTGATGGTGGCTCCCCGGACCGGCGAAAGGAGCGCGTCCAGCCAGGCATAACTTTCCTCTATCTCATCCTTCAGTTGCCGGTAGGAAGAGACGTAAATCCAGTTGGACCGGGTGTTCAGAATACGGGCGGTATCCTCATACGTTACGAAGAACGAAGGATACGCGCCGAATTCGGCGTGGCGCAGCAGATCGCCGCGCACATCGGGGGAAAAGTTCAGCGCCTCGCCATAGTAGGGCAAATACCCCGATAACACAATCGGGAGAAACGGCACATCCTCGCTGACGTAGACATACCCGTTGCTGGTCAGGGGGATATCGTAATAGGCCGTTGCGTAGGCGAAGAGGTAGTCGTTCGGCCCATAGAAGGCTATGGGAACGGGACTCTGGGTCAGCATGCGCTGGTATGCTGCAATGGTCTCCTCCCGGTTGAGGGAATGGCTCCGACGGAAGTCGGAGTAGAGCACGCTGCCGAGGACGTTCACCGCCAGCCCCACCCCCCACTTCTGAACATCCCGACCCAACGACAGAAGACGCTTTTCCGCCGCCGAAGGGCTCAGATAATGGACGGGGTGATTGCGGTGGTATCCCCGAATGTACTGGCTGTTGATCGCCAGAGCCAGGTCGTAGCGGGAGACGTCGCCCGCTCCTCCCCGAAGAGCGGAGAGCGGATCGTAGTACAGGGAAAACGTTCCCCCGCGCGCCTTCACGCGTTCAGCCATCGCCACCAGTTCAGAGCGACGGCCCAGCGCGGGATCCAACTTCCCCTGTACCGGAAGCGGCGCGGAAGCGCCCCCCGGCTGCCAGCCGTAGTATACCACCTGCGGGTTGGCAACGTTCAGGGTACTCAGAACCGTCTCCATCTGCTCCAGCGTGGTCATCGGGATCGGACGATGCCAGAACAGTACCTGCTCCCACTCCGCCCCCAGAAACTCCAGCCGTATACCGATGGGGGAATTTTCGGAATGCTGGGGACGCAGAATCCCCTTTTCCAGCAAGTACTGCTGGTAACTGCGCGCCATCCCCACATAGTGGGCCTCGGGGCCGGTCAGGAAACGGTAGTGGATGACAATGTCGTAACGGTTCGTCCGGGGCTGAACGGCGGTGACGCCATCGCCAGCCCGGCTGGTCGGCTGAAAGTAACTCTCGTTGTAGATGAATGCGTTGTAAAGAAAATTGAAGTTGGTGATAATGCCGGCCGGGTGGGCCTGAATTTCGGCGTACGATGCGCCTTTCTCAATGATGAGGATGTACGCGTTCTGCCCTTCCCCATGCACCATACCGATGACGGGGACGGAGATCGGATAGGGGCGCCGGAGGTGAGGGTTGAAGGGGAGAACTCCCTGGATGCCCAGGTCCGCCCCGTAATAGCGACCGTAGTACATGTTGGTGGCCTTCGTCTGGGCGGTGAAGCGGATAAGCGCCCCACATCCGTCCGGGATGAACATATACCCGGGAATCTCGTCGCCGCGCGTCGCTCCCATCCAGGGGTACAGGTGCAGCAGATGGAGACGATACTCCCCCTCCTCCCGAATCGTCTCAAAAGGGACCTCCACCCGCACCCCGGTTTCTTCCAACTGAAGGATCATCCCCACCGAGATTCCCAGTTCGGGAAAGGCGACCTGGGCCTGTACCCCGTTCTCTACCGGATGAATTTCCAGAGTATGTTCGGAGAGGGTGATGGAGGCACGCTTCACGTTCGCCCGCGCGTCCAGCGCATCTATGCTGAGACCGCTCTGGGCGAAGGCGGTCCACGTCCGATTCAGGCGGTCCCCCGGGGCGCGCTCATCCAGATTGGAATGCCAGATGTACCCGCTGCGCGTATCCAATACCTTGAACGCCAGCGTCTCCGGATTCAGGTACAGGCGGAACGTGGGGTTCTCCGCAATCAGGCGGTAGGAATCGGGAATACCGTCCGGGCGAAGGGCAGGGGGCGCGCCGGCCGAGACCGCCCCGGCTGGCAGCGAACCCAGCACCCACAAGACCAGCAGGACCCGAAGCAACTTTCTCATCTCAACTCCGCAGTTGCAATTCCCGGAAGAGGGCGGTGACGAAGTCAAACAGTTGATAAAACAGGACGTAGAGGATATACGCGGTCAGCACCATCACCGCCATCGTAAACAGCGTCTTCAGAACGTTGCGGAACGTCTCGGAGAAGGAGTAGTTATGAATTTCCCGAACCATGACGAAGAGCATCAGCGCCGTCCAGGCCAGAATCAGGTTGCGGGAGAAGGTGTAGAGAAAAATTTCGTTCAAACTCATCAGGTTGGAGAGGAGGGCCAGCGGCAGAGCGAACAGGGCGTAAGGGAAGAGGGCATAGGCGCTGCCGATGATCACATCCCGCAGACGGCCCTCGCCGTCACTGATGGTGGAGACCAGATAGTTCGCGCTGTTCCAGAGCAGGATCAATGCAAGGACGTAGATCACCTCCACCTCGGCGCGGATTCGGGACGGGTCGGCATACGGGTTGAAGACAAAGCCCGTCAGATAGAGCGATGCGACCCGCACCACGACGACCCAGAAATACAGGAGCAGGGCGAATCGCAGACTGCCGCGCTCTTTCTCCTTGATATAGTAAAAACTGTCGGCGGGGTGGCGGATGAAGCGGAACAGGAACAGGAAGTCCGCCACCAGCCGGGAGCGCTGCGCGGCCGACCACCAGCGCCGTACCGGTTCCAGCAGGCCGCGACGCCGATCCAGGCGCCGGACTGCGCTTCGGGCTACCGTTAGGCTGAGAAAGAGCAGAAGTGCACTGGTCAAATACCGTTGCAGAACCGCGTTGCGCAACTCCCAGAAGGCCTCAGAGTAGCCCCGACGGTCTTCCGCATACCGGTAGTAGCGCAGGGCGCGAACGTAATCCCCCTCTTTGAAGTAGGCATCGGCGATAGCCTGATAAGCCATAATGAACGAGCCGTTGTATTGCAGTACTTCCTCAAAGTAGGGCTGCGCCTGGGTGTAGAACCCCTCCACGTATCGCCGAACGCCCTCGTGGACCAGGCGGGCGAAACGGGTGGATTGATAGACGACAAGGCCGTTTTTGTCCTTATCCAGAACGTACAGGCGGTCTCCGTGTCGGGCGATACCGGTCGGGTTGCGCAACGTGCCCAGCCGCTGGTCGGCCTGGTCCTTCCCGCCAAAGACGAACAGGAGCATTCCCTTCAGGGCGTACTCATAAATCTGGCCTTCGGCATCCACGGCCGTGACCAGTCCTCCGTCGCTGACGTGGATATCGCGGAAAGACGTGGAGCCATGAACCTCAGGAAAGATGTTACGCCCGGCCACCGTGAACCGGCGGATACTGCGCTGCCGTGCCGTGCCCGCGGTGACCGTGAAGACCATAGACTCACTGTCTATAGCCAGATTGGAGGGCGACGCCGCCTCGTTCCGGATGAACTGGGCCAGTTGCTCTCGCGTCAGGAAGATGCGCTGGAGCATCATCTGGAGGGACATCACGGCCGGATTGGCGCCGAAGTACCCCATGAAGTCCCCTTTCCGGCTCAGCATCACCAGGCCGTTGGTGGAGCCCTCGCTCACCACGTACAGGTTCCCCCGCGCGTCCACGGCGATCTTGCGCGGCAGAAACGGATTGTCCCTGCCGAACAGAGGGTTTGTCGGGCGTCCGAACTGGGCCTCCAGGGACCCGTCCCGGTTCAGGATGACGACGGTCTTGCTCCCCGCGTCGGCTACATAGATGGTCCCCTCCTCGTCCACAAAGATACCGGTGGGTGACGTCAGAATTCCCTCACCGTATGTGGCCGTTATGGTGAAATCCTTCCCCAACTGAACCACGCGACCGTTCCCGGCATCGGCGACGTACAGGACCCCTTCGGAAGTGATGAAGAGGTCTTCCGGCCCGGAGAGGGGCAGGTCTATCTCTGCCACCGGGACATAGGCATCCTGGGTGAGATACAGACGGCCCCCTGGCCCCAGCGCCCAGGTCGTGTAGGGCGGGCGGGACCCGGCGGCGACGGGGGACGCCAGAACCGACAGCAGAATCAACAAGTACAGGGCAACGCGAAAGCATCTCATCCTTTCAACCCTGAATGGGACATGGTGCTCATCACCTGGCTCTGCAGGATCAGGAAGATGATCAGGTTGGGCAGGAACATAATGAGCGCTGCCGCGGCAGCGATCCCCTGCCCGGCGACGGTATTCGCTCCGGCGGCTGTGGTAGAGAGGGTGCTGAGATAATATGCGAACGTCTTCAGGCTCTCAACATTGATATACATCGCCGACGTGTCGGCATTGTTCCACGTCGCCTGGAAGGTCAGGATTGCCATTGTGGCGATGGCTGGCTTGATCATCGGCAGGATGATATCCCGGTAAATCCGCACATCCGATGCACCGTCAATCTGGGCGGCCTCAATCATCTCGTCGGGGATGGTGTCCACGAACTGTTTGAGCAGAAACACCCCCACCGGCAGGGCCAGCGCTGGAAGGATATGCACCAGGAACGAGTCTATCAGTCCGACCCTGGCGATAATGAGAAAGCGCGGAATGGTCACTGCGACCGGTACGAACATCAGGGCGACAGTGTTGATGGCAAACAGCGTCTTCTTGAGCCCGAAGCGTTTCTTGGAGAGAGCATACGCGGCTATAGAGGAGATAAAGATGGACGCGCTGATGGAGACCACTGTCACGATGATGCTGTTGAACAGGTAGCGGCTCACGGGTACATCCGCGATGGACATCAGGGTGAAGAGGTCTATAAAATTCTTCAGAGTCGGGTTGACCACGAAAAAGCGCGGCGGATAGACGAAGAGTTCTTCCAGCGGCTTGAAGGCGTTGGAGAAAATAAAGATAATCGGGAGAAGCATAAAGGCGACGACCGGTGTCAGGATGAGATAGAAGGGAATCTGGCTGGGATGGAAGCCGGAAGGGTTGATGCCACTGTTGCGCAGGCTGTAAAACCGACGGAAAAAAGACCGTCTTCTCATCGCTCACTCCTCGCTGAACAGACGGTTGGCAATCCGGGAGAACAGCAGCACCATCAGCAACAGGACCACCGAAACGGCCGCCGCGTAGCCCATTTCATAGCGTAGGAAGCCGTAGTCTTCAATATGGTTGACAATGAGTTGTCCGGCATACTGAGGGGTGGGATTGGCGCCGGAGAGGGCTACGCCGATGGAACCGGCCTGAAAAGTGCCCACAATGGACATCACGGCCCCGAAGAGCATCTGCGGTTTCATAGAGGGGATCGTGACGTACAGAATCTCCTGCCAGCGACTGCTCATCCCGTCTATGGCGGCGGCCTCGTAGAGTTCGGGGTTAATGTCCAGAATGCCCGCCAGCATTGCCAGGAACCCCACCCCCATACTGCTCCATAACGTCACCCCGATCATAATCGGCATCAGGTACTGGGGCGACTGCAACCACTGGATAGGCTCCTGGGTGAGGTTCAGGCCGAGCAAGAAACTGTTCAGATAGCCGTTCTGGTCGCCGCTGAAGAGCGTCTGCCAGACCACTGCCATAGTGACGGCGGAGGTCATGGAGGGGGAGTAGAGGATCAGCGCCAGAACCGTCCGCGGAAGGCGCGGCAGTTGGGCCAGCATCCAGGCCAGGAGAAAGGCCAGAATGTACCCCCCTGGCCCTACAATGACGGCAAACTCAATGGTATTGGGGAGCACGTACTTCATAAAAATCTCGTCCTGAGTGATCAGGGCGATGTAGTTGCGCAGACCGATGGGTCTGGGGAACTGAATGGTGTCAAAGTAGGTGAACGAAAGCAGGGTGGCGATGACCACAGGTACCACGATGAAAACCGTGAAAAGAAGCGCATAGGGAAAGACGAAGGCATAGGCACTGCTCTCCCGAATCATCCAGAGCCGACATCGCTCTCCCCAATTCTGCCGCTCCTTCATTAGCCCCCCTCTTCCATCCAGCGTTTCACCGTCTCAATGGTGGGGACTTGGATCTCTACCACGGGCACACCGTTGCGGGTGTACCCCAGTTCCTCCATCTTGCGCGCCATTTCCCGCTGGATGGTCAGAATGGCATCGTCAATCGCCACCCGCGGGTTCACACCGTCAAAGACGATGCGGTTCCAGGCGTTACTCAACTCCCGTTCCTGCATATACGCCCCCGGCAGGCGGACCGGGCCCTGGAGCCACTCCCACTGGGCCAGGATCACTTCCTTGTGCTCTTCCGGAATCGGCAGATACCGGAAGGCTTCCAGATTGGCGGAGTACCAGAGGTACTCTGGTCCGTAGTTCATAATCAGTTGCCGTTCAAATTCCACCTGTGTCTCGGTGGACATCCACCACTTGAGAAACTCCCAGGCCTGGCGGGGCTTATCGGTTCCCGCCAGAATGATGCAGGTCTGTGCCGAACCGGTGGCGTAGCGGTACTGCCTTCCATCGGGCAGGACGGTAGCCGGATAGAAGCCGATCCCCCAAAGGCCCTGAATCTCCGGCGCGGCGGTGGTCAGCTTCACATAGGCCTCCACGTTGGAAATCCCGATCGGCGTGGTCCCGTTCCGGAAACTATCGTAAAAACTGGCGATGGTCAGCGGCATTCCGTAGACCGTGAACTGTTCGGCCATAAATTTGATTCCCCGAATGGACTCCTCACTGCCCAGACCAGTGGAGTACCCATCGGGGGTGTACAGTTGACCGCCGTGATTGAAGATGTAGGGCGCGGTGACCAAGTACCCCTTGAGCCCGCTGCCGGTGGAGAGCGGGGTGTAAAAGTTCATCCCGTAGCGCTGGAGTTCCGGCAGAATGGCGATGACCTCGTCCCACGTCTGCGGGACGGGCAACCCCAGGGCATCCAGAATGTCGCGGCGGTAGAAGGTGACCCAGAAGTCCTGAGTCTCCGGGACGGCATAGACCGAATCGTTGAGGATGTATTCCAGCAGCGCGCCGGGGGAGTAGATGCGGATGAAGGAACCGAAATCCTCAAAGGAGCGCAGGTCCAGCAAGGCGTTCCGCAGCGCCAGTTCAAAGGGGATGTTCGTGCTGATCCCCAGGGCGACGTCCGGCTCAATGTTCGCTGCGATCGCCAGCGCCAGTTTGGATTCGTTCGGCATGAGGGAGAACTTGACCCGGATCCCGGTCTGCGGGGTGAAGGTCTGGTCGGCCAGCGTTTGCATCAATTCCACATACTGCCGGGGGCGGTTGACCCAGACCTCCAGTTCGTCCTCGCCGGCGCCGATGGAATGGGCAGGAGGGCGCTGGAAGGAATAGATGAACCGCCGGGCGCTTTCGCGAAGCGCCCAGAGCGGCGCAATACGGGGCTCCAGGGGAACGACGTCGGGGGAATGAATGTAGATTTTGTCCAGCGTCAGGGGCTGGTTCTGGAGCGCGGCCAGGACGGTCCCCAGCAATTGCATCGCCGACTGCGGCCCCTCCGAGAGCCGGTTCATACGCACCGGGATTTTATCCGGATCGTTGGCCAATAGCAGGATGTTGTCCAGCGCCATCTGGTAGTTCAGAATCTCCTGCGAGTTCCGACCCCCGTTGACCATCTGGAGGGCCGCCTTGTCTTCGGCCAGTTTTCCGGCAATCTGGGTCAGCCGTTCGTGAATATCGGGAATGTACTCGGCAATCTCCCATTCGCGGAACCGGTCCACCTGATTCCCGGTCAGACGCTTGACCTCCAGCGAGAGCGTGTTGATATCCCGAATGGATTGCCGGATATTCTCAATAGCCGTGTGGTAAGGGGATGTGGTGGCTTCCAGGCCGATGACGTTCACGCCTTTTCGCAGATATATCCGATAGGGCAGAGTGGTGTTCTGCCAATCCGTGGCGTACTCAAAGGGGATTTCGTGAAACTCGTCAAACGGCACCTGCCCGTTCACGGTGATGCGCCGAAAGACGGTGAAATTGCTTCGGGTATTCTGGAGGGTGCGCAGCGTGATGAGATACATCCCCTCTTCGGGGACGGAGACCTCGTAATACAGCGCACTTCCGCTGCGCTGCCAGCTCTCTCCACCGATCGTGTTCAACAGCAACCGATACGTGTCGTACGGAGTCACCGCCAGGCTGCGGTGATAGAGAGGGCGAACGGAGACGTCATTTTTGTACGAAGGCCATTCCGCCTCTATTTCTATCAGCACGCCGGAGGTGTCCGGGAGGGGGTGGTCCTGAATATACTGAGCGTACGACCGATCCGGAACAAACGGCTGGAGGTAGATGCTCCCCAGGAGAATGGTTTCCCGGTTCAGGATAAAGGTAAATTCGTGTTCTCCCCTGGAAAGATAGATGGGCA
>CAKZOY010000175.1 GCA_937138275.1 uncultured Chloroflexota bacterium | reverse complement strand
AAGCCGAATTGGATAATACCATTTATACTTTTAACGCATAGTTTGTCATTATAATTTAGAATCTGCCATTGTCAATATAGGGAAGGCTTGTGCAGCAAATCCCTTTCGGGGAGCAGTATGCCCGCGAGATAAGAGAAAGTGGGGTTTGTGGGGGCGGCAAAGCCGCCGCCCCCCAACCCCCCTATTCCCTCTCCTGCAGGAAACCGCTCAAGGAGTTGCCCCTGAGTAGCGCTGGCGGCCTTCGGCCGCCAGCGCCAAAACCCTACTTGCTCTCCCTCTTCGCAATGGGCATTATCAACGCTCCGGAAGGCGGTCATCATCCCCGACGACCCGGCGGATGGCCTCCACCAGCAACCGGTGCTCCACCTGATGAATACGCCCCTCCAGCGATTCCAGGGTATCTTCTGGATAGATGGGCACCGCCTCCTGGAGGATCACCGGCCCGGCATCCACGGCCTCATCGGGGACGAGGTGGACCATCACCCCGGTGTGGGAGATTTCGCCCCGGCGATAGGCCTCGTAAGCCCGCGGGATGGCGTTCGTCCCCGGGAACATCTCCGGCAGCGCCGGGTGGAGATTGATCACCCGGTTGGGGAAATGGCGCAGAAACGCGTCGCTGAGGACATGCATCCATCCCGCCATCACAACCCAATCCACCGCATACCGCTGCAGGATTTCGGCCAGGTCGGCATCGTATTCCTGGCGGGTCCGCCCGGCATCCCGGTAGGGTCGGAAGGGATGGTACTCGGTGGGAATGCCGGCCCGGCGCGCCCGTTCCAGCCCGTAGGCATCCCGGCGGTTGGAGACCACCACCGCGATTTCCACTCCGGGCAGTCGTCCCTCCGCGATCGCGTCTATGATGGCCTGAAGATTGGAACCGAAACCGGAAATGAGGACGGCAATGCGCTTCATCGGCAACCTCCAAGGGCGAAAACGACGCGCGGTTCCCCCTCCGCGCAGGGGATCACCTCGCCGATCACCGGGATTTCTTCCGGCCCCAGGACGGCGCGAGCCGTCTCCCCCTGATCAGGGGAAAGGATCACGACCATTCCGATTCCCATGTTGAAGACGCGGTACATCTCCTCCTCGTCCACTCCCCCCAGGCGCTGGATGAGGCGGAAGATGGGCGGCACTTCCCAGGCATCCCGGTACAGGCGGACTGCCGTGCCGGACGGCAGAACACGGGGGATGTTATCCGGGAACCCGCCTCCGGTGATGTGGGCCATCGCTTTGATCTTCACCCCTGCGGCCCATAGTTTTTCCACCAACGGCAGGTAGGAGCGATGGGGAGTCAACAAGACCTCCCCCAGCGGGCGGCCCACTTCAGGGAAGACGGTGTTCCAGGAGAAGTCGGCGAAGACGCGTCGGGTTAGGGAGTAGCCATTGGTGTGCAGGCCGGAGGACGGGAGTCCCAGGCAAAGGTCGCCCGGGCGAACGTCGCGCCCGTCTACCATCTCGTCCCGCTCCACCCATCCGATGATGGTGCCGACCAGGTCAAAAGCGCCGGGGGCGTAGACGTCGGGCATCTCCGCCGTCTCCCCGCCGATGAGAGCGCAGCGGGCCTTCCGGCAGGCCTCAGCGCAACTGCGCACGATCGCCGCCACGACCTCCGGATCCAGTCGTCCGGTGGCGATGTAATCCAGAAAGAAAAGGGGCCGAGCACCCTGGACCAGGATGTCGTTGATGCAGTGGTGGACGATGTCGTGGCCGATGGTCTCATAGCGGCCGAGAGCGGCGGCGATGAGGGTTTTGGTTCCCACCCCGTCGGTGGAGGCAACCAGGACAGGGGCGCGGGCGTTCCGGAGGGCATCGGCGGCAAAGAGGCCCCCGAAGGCGCCGATGCTCCGCAGGACGGCAGGGGTATGGGTGCTGCGAACCGCCTCCGCCATCAGGGCGACGGCCTGGTTACCGGCGTCTATGTCCACCCCGGCATCCCGATAGGAGAGACGGGGCGGAGACGGACGGGATGGCATCTCCGCGAGCCAGGAGCGCAGTTCGTGGAGGCCGAACCCCCGCCCGATATCCCGCCGGTAGTGGCAACCGTCAAAGTGGATGCGCTCCACGGCGCGGTAGGCCCGGTAGAGCGCGCCGGGGAGGGTAGACGCTACGGCGGTGACTGCCAGAACCCGACCGCCATCGGTGAGATATTCGCCGTTGGTGCGACGGGTTCCGGCGTGAAAGAGGATCCCGTTCAGATCCGCTGCGGCCTCTTCCAGACCGCGAAGGGGTTTCCCTTTCTCGTAGTGATCGGGGTAGCCGCCGGAGGCCATCACGACGCAGGCGGCGAACCCATCCCGCCATCGGATGTCCATCTCTCCCAGACGGCCGTCCACGCAGGCATCCAGAATCTCCAGAAGGTCGCTTTCCAGGAGGGGGAGGATGGCCTGGGCCTCCGGGTCGCCAAAGCGACAGTTGAATTCCAAAACACGGGGCCCGTCGGAGGTGAGCATCAGTCCGGCGTAGAGGACGCCGACGTAGGGGGTGCCCCGTCGCCGCATCCCGTCCACAGCGGGCTGCAGGACGATCCGGGTAATGTGGCGGACCATATCGGGAGAGAGGATGGGGGCTGGAGCATAGCAGCCCATACCTCCGGTGTTGGGGCCCCGGTCGCCGTCGTAAACGGCCTTGTGGTCCTGAGCGGGGACCATCGGGATCACCGTCTGCCCATCGGTGAAACACAGAAGGGACGCTTCCTGGCCGGTCAGACACTCTTCTATTACGACTTCGTTGCCGGCATCGCCGAAGACCCGATCCACCATCACGCGCCGAAGAAATGCCTGCGCTTCCTCCCCAGTCTGGCAGACGGCGACCCCTTTGCCCGCGGCCAGCCCACTCGCTTTGACCACAATGGGGGCGCCAACGCGCTCCAGGTAAGCAGAAGCCTCCTTGTATGAAGCGAAAACCTCGCCGCGGGCGGTGGGGATGCCGTTTTCCTCCATAAACCGTTTGGCGAAGGCTTTGGAGTTCTCCAGCATCGCGGCCGCAGCGGTGGGGCCGAAAGCACGTAGCCCTGCCGCGTGAAAGGCGTCCACCAGCCCCGCCACCAGCGGCGCCTCCGGCCCAACGACCGTCAGGTGGATGTGGTGTTCCTGGGCGAAGCGTACCAGAGATGGAATGTCTGTTGCCGGGATGGGGACGTTGGAGATGGGGAGATTCGGAGGGCGATCGGTACCGCCATTGCCCGGCGCCACAAATATGTGGGCCACGCGCGGGGATTGGGCCAGTTTCCAGGCCAGCGCGTGTTCCCTTCCACCGGAGCCGACGACCAGAATGTGCGCGCTCATCGGACCGCCTCCTCACACCATTCGGCAGCGAGTTTGGCCCATTCCCGCAATGGACCGACATCCAGCGGGTATTCACCGGAGAAGCAGGCCATGCACAGCCCGCTCCCATCGCCGCCCATCGCTCTCCGTAAGCCGTCCAGGGAAAGGTATCCGATGGAGTCCACCATCAGCGTCTGACCGATCTCCGGGACACTCAGGCGGTGGGCGATCAGTTCGTCGTAGGTAGCCATATCCACGCCCATAAAGCAGGGATGCCGGATGGGGGGCGAGGCGACTCGCAGGTGAATTTCGGCCGCGCCCGCCTCCCGGAGCATGGCGATAATGGGTTGGCTGGTGATGCCCCGTACGATGGAATCCTCCACCAAGACGATGCGTTTTCCTTTCAGGGAGTCGGGCAGAGGGTTGAATTTCAGCGCCACCCCCAAGCGACGCAGCCGGTCATCGGGCTGGATGAAGGTCCGGCCGATGTAGCGGTTTTTGATCAGCCCCTCTCCGAAGGGGATACCAGAGGCCCAGGCGTAGCCGATCGTATGAGCGGTGGCCGAGTCCGGGACTCCGATGACCATGTCGGCCTCGGCAGGGTGCTCCTCCGCCAGGATCGCGCCCAGTCGCTGCCGTACCCGATGGACGGACTCTCCCTCCAGGATGCTGTCCGAGCGGGCAAAGTAGATGTACTCAAAGACGCAGAAGGCCGGATTGGGGGCCGGGGGATGCCCTTGAATGGCAGTCAAGCCGTTCTCATCCAGGCAGATGATCTCCCCAGGCTGGACATGGCGCACGAACTCGGCGCCGATAGTCGCCAGGGCGCTGGATTCGGAGGCCAGCACCCACCCGCCGCTTCGGAGATGGCCGATACAGAGAGGGCGAATGCCCCAGGGGTCGCGCACTCCGTAGACGGCCCGGCGGGTCAGGATGGTCAGGGAGTAGGCGCCTTCCGCGCACTCCATCAGCGAACTGATGCGCTCCTCCCAGGTCTCCCCCTTCGCTCCTGCCAGTATCTGGATGATGATTTCCGTATCGGATGAAGAGGTCAGTCCGACACCGCGGCGGAGGAGTTCCTGCCGCAGGGCCATCGCGTTGGTGAGGTTGCCGTTGTGGGCCACGGCCAGCGGCCCCAGGGCCGTCTCTATCAGAAAGGGCTGGGCGTTCGCCAGGCGGGAGGCGCCGGCGGTGGAATAGCGGTTGTGGCCGATAGCCAGATCGCCCTTCAGGAAGGCCAGGATGTCCTCGTTGAAAATCTGAGAGACCAGCCCCATCCCCTTGTGCATGCGGATGGTGCGTCCGTCGGAGACGGCGATCCCCGCGCTCTCCTGGCCCCGGTGCTGGAGCGCGTAGAGGGCGAAAAAAGTTAACCGCGCCACATCCTCACCCGGGGCGTAAATGCCGAATACCCCGCAGGATTCCCGAGTTTCTCCCCCCATTTTTCCCTCCGTCGGACATCGCCGGTTGCGCGATAGCTTTTCCAATTCAACCGCCAAGACACAAAGCCACTGAAGAGGGTTCACTCCATTCCAGGGGGCAGTTTTGCATTCTCCTGGCGTCTTCGCTCCCCGAAGGCGACTTTTTCAGCAGTCTCCTCTGGCCTGGGTGGGCTTTTTCTTTTAGTGCGGTCGCTGAACGGCGACCTCCCGGTCGGCGGCGAGAATTTGCTCCGTCATCTGGGCCTGATACTCCTGGACTCGCTGGCGCAGGGCTACATCCTGCAGAGCCAGGATTTTCACCGCCATGAGGGCCGCCGCCTCCGGGTCCAGCACCACCGCCGGTGCCACGCCGGAGGGCATGCGCAGAGAGGAGAAGATGTCCGCTCCCGCGAACTGGTCGGAGTAGGGAGGACAGGCAATGACCGGCGCGGTGACGTTGGCATCCACCACGCCGCTGAGCGCGTTGCTCCGCCCGGCGACGGTGATGTACACCCGGGGACCGGCATCGGCCTCGTAACGTTCCAGCAGGTCCAGCAGATACCGGATACTCTTATGGGCAGACGCCACCCGACGTTCCCAAGGGACACCGAAACGGTCCAGAGCGCCGCAGATTTTCTCCACCAACGGCAAGTCGGATCGGGAACCCATCAGGATGATGACTTTCATCGCTCCTCCTAGGAGTGTATTTGTCTCAGGGCAAGCGCGATGCGGCCCTCCGCGGGATAGGGAGCCGGCTGAAACACCTGACCGGTCAGTTGTTCGTAGCAGGCGATGTAGCGCTGGCTGAGGCGCGCGGCCAGTTCGTCCGACATCGGCGGCGGGTCGCCATCTCCCCGGTAGCCGCGCTCCGCATACCACAGCCGGATGAATTCCTTATCCAGGCTCTCCGGTTCCTCGCCCCGACGGCGTCGCTCCTCATAGGAGTCCGCAATCCAGAACCGGCTGGAATCGGGAGTGTGAATCTCATCTATCAGAACCACCCGACCATCGGGGGTACGGCCGAATTCGTATTTGGTGTCCACCAGGATAAGGCCCGCCTGCTGGGCAATCTCCTGCCCAAGGCGGAAGAGCGCCAGCGATGCCTGGGAGACCTGTTCCCAGGTTTCGGCATCCAGATACCCCTTCTGGACCACTTCGGCGCACGTCAGCCGCTCGTCGTGCTCCCCCAGGCGCCCCTTGGTGGTGGGCGTGATAATCGGCTCGGGCAGGGGGTCGTTTTTCTGCAGGCCTTCGGGGAACCGGTAGCCGTAGATTTCCCGTTCCCCCAGGCTGTAGCGATACCAGAGCGCCGTCTGGGTCACTCCGGTGATGTAGCCCCGGACAATCACCTCCACTGGAAACGGTTCGCATTCGGTGACGACCATCACGTTGGGGTCGGGAACCGCCAGCATGTGATTCTCTACAATGGGCTGCGTGCGGTCAAACCAGAAGGCGCTTAACTGGTTCAGGACCTGCCCTTTGTAGGGCACCGTCCCCAGAATGCGGTCAAAGGCCGAAAGCCGGTCGGTGGTGATGAGCACTCGGCGCCCGTCGGGGAGGATGTAGAAATCCCGCACTTTGCCGCTGTGGCGAGGTCCCATTTCGGGGATGTGGATTTCCTTCAGCGCGTAAGGAACGACTTTTCGGATTTGCTCCAGTTCCAGCATAGCTTCCCCTCCGTGAAAGTGGTTTATAGTTCCGCTGCGTAGCGGATACCGTTGACGAATAGCGCCAGTCCTGATTCCCCCCTCTCCCCGCGTTCCCAGCGGGGGTGCTGCCAGGGATAGATATGGTCTTCCGGGTGGGGCATCAGGCCCAGGACGTTGCCGCGCGGGTTGCAGATGCCGGCGATATCGGCGATGGAGCCATTGGGATTGTAGGGGTAGACCGCCGGCCCACCGTCCGGGGCGATATAGGTGAGTGCGACCAGGTTCTGGGCCTGCAACCGGGCCAGCGTTGCGCCGTCCTGGGGGACAAAACGCCCCTCCCCGTGCGCGACGGGGCAGTATATCCGGCCCTCCAGTCCTCGGATGAAGACGCATGGGCTTTGTGGGTTGGGCTGTAGCCAGACCCAGCGGCATTCAAAACGGCCGGAGGCGTTATAGGTGAGGGTAACGGGCTGGCGAGATCCGTCCCCGCCGGAGAACGGAGGGCCGGGGAGCCAGCCCGCTTTCACCAGCGCCTGAAACCCGTTGCAGATGCCCAGCACCGGCTTCCCCGACTCTATGAATTCCTGAATCTCCTCCCCCAGGATGTGGCGAAGATCCACCGCCCAAAGACGCCCCGCGCCGAGAGCGTCGCCATAGGAGAAGCCACCGGGAAGCACGAGCATTTGATAGTCCCGCAGATGCCGCTCACCGCGGCGAATCTGGTTGATATGGACGATCTCCGGCTCGCCCCCCGCCGCCGCACAGGCCCCCGCTGCCTCCCGGTCGCGATTGGTACCGGTTGCATGCAGGATCAGGACACGGACTCGGGCCATATCGCTTCCCTTTTCCAGGCCTCCTTCAGGGTGTATACCGGGAGCGCGATCAGAGCGGTTCCCGTCAATCCTGAAATCCGGAACATTTGCTCATCAGTAACAACACCGATGCACGCAAAGGGTACCGCGCCCAGCGCCGTCTCAAAGGCCGCCCGGTCCTGGGAGCGGACTTCCACTATGAAGCGACCTGCCGTCTCACTGAACAGAGCGATGACGTCCTGGCAGACATCCGGGGTACGGGGCAGGTCGGCCAGAGAGAGGGAAAGGCCCAGACCGCCAGCCAGGGCCATTTCGGCGGCGGCGACCGCCAGTCCGCCCTCGGAGCAATCATGGCAGGCCCGCACCAGGCCGGCGCGCATAGCCCGGTGCAGGGCCCGCATCGTGCCGATGCTCTCTGGCACGGGGGCCGGGACCGCGCCGCCCCGCAGCCCCAGAACGTTGTGCAAAGCGGAGCCCCCCAGTTCCGCCCGTGTACTCCCCAGAATATAGATCAGGTCACCGGGAGATTTCAGGTCCATCGTGACCGATTGTCGGATGTCGGGGACGATTCCGATGGACGAGATGAGCAGGGTCGGAGGGATGGGCGTCCTCCGGCCCTGAGGGTCCACATATTCGTTGTTCAGACTGTCCTTGCCGGAGATGAAGGGGGCGCCGTAGTGGAGGGCAGCGTCATAGCAGCCCTGGGCAGCCCGCACCAGCGCGCCCAACTGGTCAGGGCGGGAGGGATCGCCCCAGCAGAAATTGTCCAGCAGTGCCGCATAGTCCGGGTCTGCCCCTACGGCGACAATGTTGCGCAGCGCCTCATCTATGACTGCCCAGGCCATCGCATAGGGGTCTATCTT
>CAKZOY010000174.1 GCA_937138275.1 uncultured Chloroflexota bacterium | reverse complement strand
CCCTCCCCCCGCCGGTCGCCGATCTCGCGGGCGATTTCCAGGCGCTTCTCGTGGAACTCAATCGCCCGGCGGGCATCGCCCAGGGCGAAGTAGGCACTCCCCAGGTTGCCCAGGATAGACCCTTCTGCGCGCCGATCGCCCAACTGCCGCGCCGCATCCAGAGCCATCTCCAGCCACTCCATCCAGTCCTTCGGCGTCAGCCGCAGGGCCAGCACGTACACACCCGCGCCCGGGTAGGCGCTGCAAAGTGCGGGGCTGTGCGCCGCCGCCCAGCGCCATCCGGCGCGGATGTGCTCCGCCTCCCGGTCGTAGAGGGCCAGGCCGGCAAGAACGGCCGCGCCGCCCTGCAGGTAGAACTCGTCTGCGCTCTCCAGGACGCGCAGGAAATGTTCGGCGTGGCGCCGCCCAGCGGCCTCGGCTTCCTCGGCTGTCCGGCGGTCCAGGGCGAATTCGCGCAGGAGGTCGTGGAGTTCGTAGCGGCCCGCGCCGCCGTCGGCCGTATAGTCCAGCAAACTGTACCGGCAGAAAAGGGAGAGCCGGTCGTGGGCGGCATCGTCGTCCAGGCCCCACACCGCCGCGGCGGCGGGGCGGTCAAAGGGCGCGGGGAAGACCGCCAGCATCCGCCAGAACCGCCGCTCCTCCTCCCCCAGCGCCTCGTAACTCTCGGCGAAGACCGTCTCCAGGTCCCGTTCGGCGTCCCCCTCGGTGGGGCGCAGGGCGGCGAGGCGGCGCGTCTCCAGGCGGGCCAGGTATTCGGGCACACTCCAATCTTCGTTGACGGAGAGGAATCCCCCGGCCAGGCGCAGGGCCAGGGGGAGATAGCCGCAGCGGCGGGCCAGTTCTCCGGCGTGCTCCCCGACGCGCGGGCAGAGTTCCCGCAGGAACCGCTCCGCCTCCTCCGGTTTCATCACGCCCACCTTCACCGCTTTCATCCTCGGCAGGGGGAAGTGCCAGCGGGAGGTGAGGAGCATAGCACAGGAGGGCGGCGGCAGGAGCGACCGCACCTGGTCGGCGGAACGGACGTTGTCCCAGAAGAGCAGCACCCGTTTCCCCTCCAGCATCCGGCAGTAGAGGGCCTGCAGTTCGGCGTCGCTCCGCGCGCGCAGGTCCATCTCCGGCTCAAAGGAGTGGAGCACGTGCCGCATCGCGTCGGCGGGGGTGAGGGGCTTTTCCGGTTTGCGGGCCGTCCCCTTCAGGTCCAGGAATATCTGCCCGTCGGGGAAGTCCGCGGCCAGTTCGCGGGCGATAGCCAGCCCCAGGACAGTCTTGCCCACACCGCCCAGGCCGGTCAGGCCGGAGATGGCGGCGCCCCTCCCGTCCCGGAGGGCTCGGCGCACTTCCTCCATCTCGGCCGGGCGCTCCACCAGGTCCGGCGGCGGGGGCGGAATCTGGAAGAGGTTGCGGGGAACGGCAGGCGGCGGGGCGCCTTGCTGGGGGTGCTCCAGTACGCGATCCAGGCGTTCCAGCAGCATCTTCTGCCCCTCGGTCAACTCCTGGCGGGTCTGGCGCAGGTCCTGGCGCAGGTCGGAGAGCATCTGCACGACCAGAGGACGGAAGAACTCTTCCAGCGGGGCCACGGCGCGCACCAGCGCCTCGGTGTAGAGGCGCGCGCCCTCCTCCTGTTGGGCGGGGGTGAGAAAGAGGGCATCTCGCGCCAGCGCCTCCCGCAGGGCCGCCTCCACCTTCTCCGGGCTCATCGCCTGGGGGAGGTCGGCCAGCGCCGCCTGGACGGAGGGCAGGTCGCCAAAGGAGAGGTTGGCAAAGTACTGCCTCAGCGCGTCGTCCGGGCAGTGCTTCAGGAAATACGCATCCGCCCGGCGGGCAGCCTCCAGGAGTTTCCCGGCGGTGGCGCGATCGGCCAGCAGGGCGTCCACCTTCTGCTGGAGTTCCTCCCCGCCGATGTCAACGAGCGTCTGCCCGGCGATGCCGGCCGCGTCCTTCCCCAGCCATAACTCGGCCTGGTGCTTGAGGAGGGCAGCGGCAAACCGGATGATGTGATGGGGCCAGTCGGCAGGCATGTTTCTCTCTCCACCTAACCACCAGGACACACTCAAGGATACGCTGCCCCACCCCCTGTCCCTTCCCCGTTGCGGCTTCGCCGCCGCCCCAAAAAACCCCTCTCTCCCCCGCCCGTCAGGGCAAGGGGGAGAGGGAGGAAAGGGGGTGAGGGGGGTAAAGGGAATCCCTGGCAACAAAGAAAACTCCGCGCAAGCGACCGCTTCAGGAGTCTCCGGCGCGGGGGCGGTCGTCGGCCCGATGCGGGCGATCCATAAGTTATTGTATCATCAAATCCTGCAATGGCAAAATTCGGCCCGGGGCGCTGCGCTGGCGGGGAGGAAAAGGCAAGGACAAACCCTGCCCTTTGGGGGTTTTGGCGCTGGCGGCCTCCGGCCGCCAGCGCCAAAACCCATGATTTCTCTCCCCCTTCCGCTATGGGGGAAGAGAGGAGGGTTACCGGTTTGCCAGATTCCCCATTTGCGGTACAATGCTTCCGTTTCCGAACCCACAATGGTAAGGAGTCTCCCGATGGCGACCCAGGGCCTTATACCCGGAGCGGGACGCCCCCAGCGGGATCGCGGGGCGGCCCGGCGGACGCTCATCTTCAAGGTGGAGCAGCCCTTCGGCCGCGGCATCTCCCTGGGCGATGTCGTCGTGCTGGTCGGCATCGCCGCGGTGATTTATCTGGGGGTGCGCCTGGCGCTGAACGCCCCCGAGGTAGTGAAGGGACCCGATATCCATCTCGTGCCGCGCGTCCTGCCCTGGTACGCGCTCCGTTCCATCATCCGGATGGCAGCCGCCTACGCCCTCTCCCTGCTCTTCACCCTGACCTACGGCCGTCTGGCCGCCTACAACCGCCGCGCCGAGCAGGTACTGATGCCGCTGCTGGACGTCCTCCAGAGTGTGCCCATCCTCTCCTTCCTGCCGGTTGTCCTGCTCAGTTTGAGCGCGCTCCTGCCGGAGCGGATTGCGGCGGAACTGGCCTCGGTCGTGCTGATTTTCACCAGCCAGGTCTGGAATATGACCTTCGCCTGGTACCAGTCCCTGACCACCATCCCGAAGGAACTGCGGGAGGCCGGCGCCATCTTCCGCTTCAACGGGTGGCTGCGCTTCAAGGCGCTGGAACTCCCCTTCGCGGCCATCAGTCTCATCTGGAACAGTATGATGAGTTGGGCCGGGGGCTGGTTCTTTCTGATGGCGGCGGAGATTTTCACCGTCGGGCAGCGGGACTTCCGGCTGCCCGGCCTGGGGGCGTACCTCCACGAGGCGGCCGCCCAGGGCGACACCCGGGCCGTCTTCTGGGGGATCGGCGCGCTGGTGCTGGTCATCGTCGCGCTGGACCAGTTGGTCTGGCGGCCGCTGCTGGCCTGGGCCGACCGCTTCAAACTGGAGATGACGGAGGGGGAAAACCCGCCCACTTCCTGGCTCTACAACCTTCTGCGCCGCTCCCGCATCGCAGGCTGGTTCTCCCAGGCGGTCTGGCATCCTCTCAGCGAGGGCCTGGACGCCCGGCTGATCCGCCGCTCCGCAGTGACGGAAGAGAAGACGGCCGCAAGGAAGAGGCGGCCCTGGGGCCTCTACCTGCTGGCGCTGCTGCTGGGCCTGGGACTGCTCTACGGCGCCATCCGCGCCGGGATGATGCTGGTGACGGTCCCCGCGGGCCAGTGGGGGGAGATCGCCCTGGGCACTCTGGCGACCCTGCTGCGGGTGTCGGTCTCCCTGGTGATCGCGCTGGCGTGGACGATCCCCGTTGGCGTGGCGGTGGGCACCAACCCCCGCGTCGCCACCTATCTGCAACCGATCGTGCAGGTGGTGGCGTCGGTCCCGGCAACGGCCCTCTTCCCCGTCTTCCTGTTAGTCCTGGCGAACCTGCCCGGCGGGATCAACCTTGCGGCCATCGCCCTGATGCTGACCGGTACGCAGTGGTACCTGCTCTTCAACGTCATTGCCGGGGCGTCGGCCATCCCGCAGGACCTGAAGTATACCTCGGCCCTCATCGGCCTGAGCCGTCGGGAGCGCTGGCAGACGCTCATCCTGCCCGCCCTGTTCCCGTACATCGTCACCGGCGCCATCACCGCCAGCGGCGGGGCGTGGAACGCCAGCATCGTCGCCGAGCATGTGGAGTTCGGCGGCCGGACGCTCTGGACGGCGGGCATCGGCTCTCTCATCGCCCGGGCCACTGCGGCCGGCGACTACTCCCTGCTTCTGGCCGCCACGTTGAGCATGGTACTGACCGTCGTCCTGATCAACCGCCTCTTCTGGCGGCTTCTGTACCGCCTGGCCGAAGAACGCTACCGGATGGAGTGACTATGGCTACCAACGGGTATCTGCTGGAAGTTCGTCACGTCAGTCAGATTTACGGCGCCGGTTCGCGCCGGTTTGTCGCCCTGCAGGATGTGAACCTGACGGTCCGCGAAGGGGAGTTCGTCTGTCTGCTGGGGCCGTCGGGGTGCGGGAAGAGCACGCTTCTGCGCATCATCACCGGCCTGCAGCGCCCGACGGAAGGGCAAGTCCTCTACCGCGGCCAGGTCCTGCGCGGCGTGAACCCCCACGCGACCATCGTCTTCCAGACCTTCGCCCTGTTCCCCTGGCTGACGGTGATAGAAAACGTGGAGATCGCGCTGAAGGCGCGCGGCGTCCCCCCAAAATTGCGCACCGCCCGCGCCGTGGACCTGCTGGACCGGGTCGGGTTGGACGGGTTTGAGATCGCCTACCCGCGCGAACTCTCCGGCGGGATGCGGCAGAAGGTGGGCTTTGCCCGGGCGATGGCAGTGGAGCCGGAACTCCTGTGCCTGGACGAGCCGTTCTCCGCCCTGGACGTGCTCAGCGCCGAATCCCTGCGCGGGGAATTGCTGGAGTTGTGGACGGAGGGCAAAATCCCCACCCGGGCCATCCTGATGGTGACCCACAATATAGAAGAAGCCGTCTTTATGGCCGACCGCATCGTGGTGATGGAGAAGGAGCCGGGGCGGATCGTGGCGGAGATGACGGTGGACCTGCCCCATCCCCGGCAGCGGCGGTCGCCGGAGTTCCTGGAACGGGTGGACGAGGTTTACGGACTGCTGGCCGGTCAGACGGGGCCGGAGCACGTGGAACTGGGCGTGGCCCCCGGCGAGCCGGGTCGCATCCGGGCGCTGCCGCCCATCACCATCAACGACCTGGCGGGGCTTCTGGAACACGTGGCCGAAATGCCCGACCGTCGGCACGATATCTTCCGGCTGGCGGAGGAACTGCGGGTGGATTCCGACCACCTGCTGCAATTGACGGAGGTGGCGGAGTTGTTGGGTTTTGCCACCATCGGGCAGGGCGACATCGTCCTGACGCCCCTGGGGGAGACGTTTGCCGAGGCGAGCATCCTGGCCCGCAAGGAGATTTTCGCCACCCGCATCCGGCGCCTGCCGATGTTCCGCTGGTTGCTCTCCGTGCTGGGCGTCGCCGAGGGGCATCGGCTGAAGTGGGACGTGGTCCTGCGGGCGCTGGAACTGGAATTCCCGCCCGACGAGGCCGAAAAGCAACTGGAGACGATGGTCCACTGGGGCCGGTATGCGGAGTTGATCGCCTACGACGATGCCAGCGAAGTGATTTTCCTGGAGACGGCGGGAAGCCCCCCGGGTCCGGTCTCTGAGAGATAAGACTTCGGGGCGGGCGGCCTTCGGCCGCCCGCCCCGAAGTCTTTCCCCCTACTGCGACTCTGCGACCTTTGCGACTATCCCCTGCGCCCTACTCCCGCAGAACGGATTCTATCCGCTCCAGCGCCCAGTCTATCTCCTCCCGGGTGATGACCAGCGGGGGCGCGAAGCGGATGGTGTGCTCGCGGGTCTCCTTGCAGAGGACCCCCCGGTCTTTGAGCGCCTCGCAGAAGCGGCGGGCGCCGCCCGCTTCGGGGACCAGTTCCACCCCGATGAGCAATCCCTTGCCGCGCACTTCCCGAATCCAGGGGCTCTCTATGCGGGCCAGCCGTCCGAGGAAGTAGCGGCCCAGTTCGTCGGCCCGCCGGGGTAGGTCCTCCTCCACGATGACCCGCAGCGCCTCCCGCGCCACTGCGCAGGCCAGCGGGTTGCCGCCGAAGGTGGAACCGTGGTCGCCGGGGCGGAAAACCCCCAGCACTTCCCGGGAGGAGAGCACCGCCGAAACCGGGTAGAAGCCGCCGGAGAGGGCCTTGCCAATGACCATCACGTCCGGCCGGATCCCCTCCCACTCGCAGGCGAAAAGTCGGCCGGTGCGGCCCAGGCCGGTCTGGATTTCGTCGGCGATGAAGAGCACGTGGTGGCGGGAGCATATCTCCCGGACCGCCCGCAGATACCCCTCCGGCGGGACGATGACGCCGCCCTCCCCCTGGATCGGCTCCACCATAAAGGCGACGGTGTTGGGGGTGATCGCGGCCTCCAGCGCCGCCGCGTCGCCGTAGGGGATGATGACGAAGCCCGGGGTGAAGGGGCCGAAATGCTCCCGGTACTGCGGTTCAGTGGAGAATCCCACGATGGCAATCGTCCGCCCGTGGAAGTTCCCCGCGCAGACGATGATCTCCGCCTGGTCGGCGGGGACGCCCCTGACGGTGTATCCCCACTTGCGGGCGGCCTTCAGCGCCGTCTCCACCGCCTCGGCGCCGGAGTTCATCGGCAACATCATCTCGTAACCGGTCAGTTCGCAGAGTTCCTTCTCCAGCAGGGGCAACTGGTCGTTGCGGAAGGCGCGGGAGATGAGGGTGACCCGCTGCGCCTGTCCCACCATGGCCCGCAGGATGCGGGGATGGCAGTGGCCCTGATTGACCGCGGAGTAGGCGCTCAGGCAGTCCAGATAACGGTTCCCTTCCACGTCCCATACCCACACCCCTTCCGCGCGGGTGATAACGACGTCCAGCGGTTTGTAGTTTCGTGCTCCATAGGTCTCTTCCAGTCGGATGTAGTCCTCGGTGCGCACGACAGCCTCCTGTGGTGTGTTGTTGATGGTACGGAGAGGGTTTTGCGGGGGTTGAGCGCTGCTCTTTCTCCCCCACACAAAACACAGCGGGCGATTTTGTCGCCCGCCGTATCTTTACGACGATGAGGGCTCCTCCCAGAGCCCTCGGATAAAGGCGTCGGGGTCAAAAGGGGCCAGGTCTTCCAGCCCCTCCCCGACGCCGACAAATCGGACCGGTAACCCCAGTTCCCGGGCGATGGCGAAGACCATCCCCCCGCGAGCGGTGCTATCCAGTTTCGCCAGGATGACCCCGGTCACCTCCACCGCCTCTAAGAAGTGGCGGGCCTGGCTGAGGGCGTTCTGACCGGTGGTGGCGTCCAGCACCAGAAGTGTCTCGTGCGGGGCACCTTCCGCCGCCTTCGCCGCCACCCGACGGACTTTCTTCAGTTCCTCCATCAGGTTGTAACGGGTGTGGAGCCGGCCGGCCGTATCCACGATGACCATATCCATCCCCCGGCTGCGGGCGGCCTGGAGCGCGTCGTAGACGACGGCGCCCGGGTCGCCCCCCTCCGGCCCCGAAATCACCGGGCAACCGGCCCGTTCGCCCCAGATGCGGAGTTGGTCCATCGCCGCGGCACGGAAGGTATCGGCTGCCGCCAGGAGCACCTTCCGCCCCTCTTTCCGGTAACGGTACCCCAGTTTGGCGATGCTGGTCGTCTTGCCCGACCCGTTCACCCCGACGATGAGGATAACGTCCAGCGGGCGACCGCCCAGGTTCAGCGGCGGCGGGGAAGGCAGAAGCACCCGCAATTCCTGGTTCAGCGCGTCCCGCAACCTGTCCGCGCGCAGGATGGCCTCATCGCGCGCCCGGCGGCGCAACCGGTCCATCAGCGCCAGCGTCGTCTCCACCCCCACGTCGGCCTGGATGAGGAGCGCCTCCAGTTCCTCCCAGACCTCCGGGGTGACCTCACTGGCCCCCAGGAGCGCAGCGATGCGGCTGAAGGCCGCGTTTCGGGTACGTGCCAGTGCTTGAAAAATTCCTTTCATCGCGTATCGCGTATCGCTAATCGCGTATCGCGTATCGGTAATCGCGTATCGCGTATCGGTAATC
>CAKZOY010000173.1 GCA_937138275.1 uncultured Chloroflexota bacterium | reverse complement strand
CTGCGCTTCGCGGCTACGAACGCCCGCAGCGGGCGCGATGGCGCTTGTAGTGCGCTACGGAGCAACGCGGAGTAGCGCCGGGGCGCCACTCCGTACGCTACGTGGCTGACTACAAACGGGACATCACTTCGCCGCGCTGCGTGGCTGACTGCGAACCGTTATTCCCCGATAGCCTTCAGGCGCTCGTGGATTTTCCGGGCCAGGCGGATGCCCTGCTCCGTCAGCACCACCGACTTGGCCCGGCGGCTCTGGGAGAGCAGCCCCTTTTCCTCCAGTGCGTCCAGTACCTCAAAAGTATAGCCCTTCCAGGCCCGGCGAACGACGAGGTCGGAGGCGACGCGGTCTTCCCAGGAGGAGAGATACAGAAGCAACAGGGTCAGGCTTTCCTCCAGGTCCAGTTCTATCTCTGGCGTGCCCGCCTCCTCCGGTTCGGTCTCCGGGGGGAGTTCGGGTGGGTTGAGGGGCTCCACACCGATGCTCTCCAGCCAGTCCAGCGCCCGTGCCTGAAGCCGACGCTCCTTGAAGGCGAACCAGCGCTGGCGTTCGTCGGGGTGCCCGGCCAGGACTCTTTGAACCGGCGAAACGCGCCCCGACCTTCAACAGCACGCCACAACCGGTCCTGGAGTCGCTGGTCCCGAACGGTGGCGATAAAGTCCTCCATATCCCGGTAGCCCTCGCGGGAATCCGGTCTGGGGATGGGGAGATAGCGACGGCCCGTACTCTTCCTTCACCTGCCGGGCCTGCTGGAGCATCTCCTCCATCCAGTCCGGTTCAGACTCGTCCAGGGGTTCCTCCAGGTACGCCTCGGCCTCTTCGGTGATCATCACTATCTCCCCCGTTTCCAGGTCCAGGTAATACGTTACCTCCGGGGAGACCGTCTCCCAGGCAAGCAGCAGTTCACTTTTATCTGTAGTTTGCGTTTTTCCCCTTCGCCCATAGACCTCTTCTCCTTGCGAAAGGCGGATGGAGCGATGTTTCACGTGAAACACATCCCCTTGCGGGGCGAATTTCACCCCTCCGCGAGCGCTTCCTGCTCCGCCGCCTCCGTCGGCCGCAGCCGCAGCGCCAGGATGACTCCCAGCGCGCCCAGGGCCATCAGGAAGATCATCCCCTCAACCCACAGGATAGAGACCCCCGATTGCATCAGGCCAACGGCCACCGCGTTCACCAGCGCGTGGGCCAGAATCGCCGCCCCCAGCCAGAGGAGATTTCGCCGAACCACCGCCTGCAGGACCAGAAGCGCCAACGCGATCTGCATCGTCATCGCGAAGATGCGCTCCAGCCCGCCCAGGAGCGGGAGATACCAGGCCATTCCCCAGTAGGCCTCCACCTGCTGCCGGGTCTGCTCCAGCAACTCTCCGGAAAGGCCGAAGGCCTCCGGGCCGACGCTCCGCAGGATCAACATGTTGATAAAGCCCATCAACACGCCCAACCCCAAAAGGATGGACTCTATCCCCCCATGCCCGGCGCCGAAGGTCACCCCCTGAATCCAGGTACGGGCGTCCCTGCGCCAGAAGCGGAGCACCAGATAGCGGGCCCCCTCCTCGCAAAGCCCAGCGCTGAGCCCGGCCACGGCCGCCATCGCCGGAAGCGGCCAGAGCGCCACCCCGCGCCCGCCCCCCAGCAGGCCCAGCCCCCAGTTCAGGGGCAGGTGCACCACCTGGGAGAGGATGAACGTGAGCGCGCCCACCGCGATCAGCCCCCACGATGCCCGGTACCGCCGCCAGAGGAATACCCATAGCGCCACCGGCGCACCCAGCATTATCAAAATCTCCACAACGAACGCGATGACAAGCATGTTTCCTCCTGGAATAAATTTGTTTAAACCACAGAGGCACAGAGAAACGCAGAGAAAAATCAGCAAGTCCTCTATGGCCTTCGGGTTTTCTAAAACCGCCGCGCGATCACGCGCCGGCCGCGGCCGCCGCAGCGTGCTCCTGCCAGCGGGTCAGCACCAGATAGACGGCGAACGCAATGAGTTCCACCTCCACCGGCCCCAGCACCTCCACAATGAGCCCCTGGCGGAGCGCTCCCCGCCGCCGTATCTCCAACAGGGGGACACCCGCTGCCTCCGACAGTCGCCACTTATCCGACCATTTGCTGATCGGTTCCAGAAGGTAGGCCCGATTCCGGAAGGCGACTTCCAGCGCCGTCTGCCAGAACCCGCGCGGTCGGGCGATGGCTACCAGCCCCTCCTCCGCCCCCATCTCGTACCGGACGCGCCACCATCCCCTGCGCCGCATCTGCCATTCCAGACCGTCGGCGTCGCGGAAGGTGTTATCCTGCCGAAACGCGGGCACGCTCAGCACACCCAGCACCCCCGCAGGCGACTGGAATTCGTACTGAACCGAGAGGAATCCCGACGGGATGACCTCTATTTGATCCACGGCGACCGTTTCAGGGGACATTCTGACCCTCCTGGGGAGCGGCGGATTGGGCCGGACCCATCATCTGCGACTGGAGCGATCCGGCCAGGGAGACCATTCCCATCAGTCCGCCCAGGTTCATCGTATCCACCGCGCTGGACGGGACGATGATGAGGGCGCCCTTCTCTTTCAGCCCCTCAAAAAGCATGTTCATCGCCCGCAGGTGCAGCGCGGTCGGGTTATCCCGGTAGGCCTGCGCGGCCTCGGCGAAGGACGCGGCGATCTGCTTCTCGCTCTCGCCCAGGATGACCCGCGCCTGGCGCTCTCGCTCCGCCTGCGCCTGACGGCTCATCGCGTCCTCCAGCCCCTCCGGGATCACGATGTCCCGAATCTCCACCGACTGGACGGTGATCCCCCAGGGGGTCGTCCGTTCGTCAATGATGCGCTGGAGTTCGGCGTCCATCGCCGCCCGCCCCACCAGAATGCTGGCCAGGTCCATCTGCCCGATGATCTCCCGCAGCGCCGTCTGCGCCGCCCAGGCGATGGCCGTGCGGTAATCCTCCACCTCCAGCACCGCCTTCTCCGCATCCCAAACCACCCAGAAGAGCACCGCGTCCACGTTCACCGGGACGGAGTCCTTCGTCAGCGTCCGCTCCGCGGTGAAGGGAGTGACCATCACCCGGTGGTCCACCATCGCCGGGATGGTATCCACGATGGGGATGAGCCAGAAGGGGCCGGGCCCCTTCAGCCCCCGGTAGCGGCCCAGCCGCAGGACGATGGCCTTCTCCCACTGGTTGGCGACGCGCAGGGCGAAGAGGATGTATAAGCCGACCAGATTCAGTGCGATCAGTTGCCCGGCAATCCATCCATCCGGGACACCTGCGGAACCCAGGATGATAGCCAGGACGATGGAGATGGTCATCAGAAGCAGATAGATAGCCAGGGAAAGGCCGCTGAAGCCCTTGAGGGCCGCGGCCTCGCGACGCTCTCCCGCGCGGGACAGTTGCCCTTCCCGTCGGGAACGAGTTGCCGGAACTGCGTCCATGGTTTTCCTCCTTAAGAGATGATGGTCCTTGCCGGGGAGAACTCGCCTTCCCCGGCGCTCAACTTTTTATCGCAGGCGCAGAGGACGCAGCGGGGTCCGAAAGCAACCCATTCATCCCCCCACCAGCAACGCCTCGCGCCGGAAAGTCCGGATGCCAAAGTACAGGAGCAGCGCGTCCACCAGCCACAGCGCCAGACCGACGCTCAGCGCCATCCCCGCGCTGAGGTAGAGAACCCCGGTGACCTGCCCCAGCACCAGCATCAGCACCAGAAGGACCAGCGACCCGCTGATCTGATAGGCCTCCATAAAGGTGCGCACACGGGTGGAGATGAGCACCGTCACCGCCACCCCCAGCGCGGCGAAGGCCGGCGCCACCCACAGCATCAGCGGCCACCAGGAAGCGGGCGGGAACCATATCCGCCCCATCACCCGCCAGCCCGCCGCGTTGACCGCTACACCGTAGACCAGAAAACTGGTCCAGGTCAGCAGTACGGCCGGAACAAACGCCGCCAGCGCCTTGCCCAGGAAAAGTTCCCCGTCCGAGGCCGGGGTGTAGACCAGCGCCTCCAGCGTCTTCCGCTCCTTCTCCCCCACAAACGACTCGGACGCTACGATGGTGGAGAACATCAGCGGGAAGATGAGGAGAAAAGGCGCCAGGAGATACCCGGTCATCAACACCACCCAGGTCTGGTACTCGTCCAGCCCGACCAGCGCCCGATCCAGGGCGGGAACGCGCTCCCGCATCATCCCAATAGGCCCCGAATCCGCCGATAGTGGCGTCATGGAAATCGTCGTGGCGCGAAAGAGGCCCGGGATCAGAATGAGGCCCACCGGCAGAAGGACGACGACCACCAGCGGGACGACCAGCGCCGGAATCCAGGCCGCCCGATTCTGGCGGACCTCCTTGAGGTCTTTGACGGCGATCGTCAGCAGAGTGCGCCCGTTCACGGTTGGGCCTCCTTGCGGATCTCAAAGTAAATCTCCTCCAGCGACGGCTGGCGCGGGCTCACCCGCAGAATCCGCGCCCCCTGCCGGACCAGGGCCTCCACGACGGCCGGGATCGTCGCCTCGCCGGTCACCCGCACCGTCAGGCGGAGTGGTTCGCTCCGGACGTCGGTCACATCGGGCAGGAGACGGAGCGCGTCGGCGACCGGCACGGCAGGCGGTTCCAGGAAGTCCACCTCCACCTGAAATCCGCCCCAGAGGGAGCGCGAGAGTTCCTCCAGCGTCCCGATAGCCAGAAGACGGCCCCGGTCCATTACCGCCACCCGGTCGCAGAGATGCTGCGCCTCGGGCAGGTTGTGAGTGCACAGGAAGACCGTCCGTCCCTCCTGATGGCTGAGTTGCCGGATGAGGTCCGTCACCTGGCGGGCCGCTTCGGGGTCCAACCCGGCCGTCGGCTCATCCAGAAACAGGAGCGGCGGCTCGTGCAGGAGCGCCCGGGCCAGGGCCAGTCGCTGCTTCATCCCCTTGCTGAAATTCCCCACCCGATCCTCCGCCCGCTCGGCCAGTTCAAACCATTCCAGCATCCGGTCCACCCGGCGCGGGAGGTCCGCTTCGGGGATACCGTAGAGTGCCCCGAAGAGGAGCAGATTCTCGCGCGCCGTCAGCCGCTCGTAGAGAGACGGGGTCTCGGTGAGCACTCCCGTCCGGCGGCGGAGGGCGCATCCGTCGGCCGCGGGGTCTATGCCCAGCACGCGCGCCCGCCCCCCCGACGCCTTCAGGACGCCGTTGAGCAGGCGCACCGTCGTCGTCTTCCCGGCGCCGTTGGGGCCCAGCAGGCCGAAGACCTCCCCTTCGTAGACCTGAAAAGTGACGCCGTCCACAGCCCGAATCGGGCCGAAAGAACGGGTCAGCGCTTCAACTTCTATGACCGGTACCATTGTTCTGCCTTCCCTCAGACCGCGCCGCCAGTTCGCTCTGGAAAACCTCGGCGATTTCGTCGGGCGTGTACCCCAGACGAAACGCCTCATCAATAGAGGCCCCCAGCAGCGCCCGCAGTTTCTCCTGGCGGAGTTGGGCCAGTTGGGTCTCGTCTGGCGCGCCGGCCACAAAGGTGCCGCGCCCGCGTTGGGTGGTGATCACCCCGGCCCGCTCCAGTTCCAGATACGCCCGGGCAACCGTATTATAGTTCACTCCCAGGTCTACGGCCAGTTGCCGGATGGTGGGCAACTGGTCGCCGGGGCGAAGTCGCCCCGCGGCGACCAGCGCCCGGATCTGCTCCTCAATCTGGACGTAGATGGGAATATGGCTCTCCGGTTCTAATTGCAATCTCATTGAACTAATGCACTATTGAACTAATGCATTATGATTATAGCACAGTTTTCGGGAAATGTCAAGTCCTGCGGGATTCTTCGTCGGGCGATGAACGGTTATCCTTGTGGTATAATATCTCCGGATGAAAGTCCCGGAAACCGAGCGTACGATGACCGTTCGCATACCGCCCGCATTGACCCGGAAGCCTCTGCATCTCCCTCTGCCGCGACTGTTTGTCCTCGCCGCGGTTCTCCTTTCGCTTCTGGACTGCACCGCGCTTTGCCCGTCGCTCCCGAAGACACCCGTCCCCTCGCCCACGTCGTCCCCCCGCGACCTGCACCTGACTCCTGCCGACGTGACCATCTATCCGTTGCCCGTCTCCGGCCTCGGTGGCCCGCACCTCTACTATCGGGGAGATGTCCTCTCCTTTGACGTCACCCCGCGCAACCTGGGCGCGATCCCGCTCGGAGATGTGGGGGTACGGATTTACCGGCAGGACGGGGTAGAGCCGGAGGCGATTGCCGAGGGGACGCTGGGATATCCGGCCTTTGACGGGGTGCCCCGCGCCCGCCTGACCTGGGTGTGGGATACGAGCACCGCCGATGGACGGGAGACCGTCATTGTTCACCTGGACCCCGACGACCGCATCCAGGCCGGAGACGAAGACCCGACCAACAACGTCGTCACCCTGACCGTTCGGTTTCTCTCTGCCGCCGCCCGCCCGACGACAGAAGCCGCGGCCACCTGGGCTTTCACGACCAGCGATTGCTGTGTGATCCATTACATAACCCACACCGCCGCGGAGCGGGACCTCCCGACCATCGTTGCATCTGCGAATCGGGCCGTTGCCGGCACAGAGGCGCAACTGGGCACCCGTCTGGTATCGCCGCTTCAGGTCTACCTGATCGGACGGGTGTTGGGGCATGGGGGGTACGCCCGCGAGGGAGTAGTTATCTCCTACCTGGACCGTCACTACGCCGGAGCGGACCTGGAGATGGTCCTTCGCCATGAAGCCGCGCATGTCCTGGATGCCAGCCTGACCGGTTTTACGACGCCCTCCATGTTGCGGGAGGGGCTGGCGACGTGGGTGGCGGGGGGTCACTACAAACCGGAGAACATCCCCCGACGGGCTGGGGCGCTGCTTCGCATGGGCAAATACATCCCACTACCCCAACTGATGGAGAATTTCTACCACCATCAGCACGAGATCGGATATCTGGAGGCCGCGGCTTTCGTCGGTTATCTGGTGGAGACCTACGGCTGGGAAGAGTTTCTGGCCTTCTACAAAGAATCCGGTGGGCTGGAGGCGAGCCCTTCTCCCGCCGATGTGCTGGACGCCGCGCTGCGCGGCCGATTCGGGGTGGGGCTGGAAGAAACGGAACGGTCTTTCCGTTTGTGGCTGACCCTCCAGAATCCATCAGACGATGAGGTGCAGGACCTGGACCTGACCATCCGCATCTTTGACGCCGTCCGCCGTTACCAGCAGGCGTATGACCCACAGGCCTATTTTTTGAGCGGGTGGCTGCCCGACCCGGTGGAGGCAATGGACCGCGGGATTGTCGCCGACTTTCTCCGTCGTCCGCGCGACCCGCGCGCTGTGGCGATAGAGACGATGCTGGCATCCGCCCAGGACGCCCTCCGCCGCGGGGCGCTGGACCGGGCCGCCGACCTGGTGTCTGGCGCGGAGCGGGCGCTGGAAGGGGATTTCACCGCATCCCCTGCGGCGGACTATCTGGCGATTGCGCGCGCGGTATCCGCTCAGGGCGCCGAGGTACAGCGGGTGGAACTGGACGGAACGACCGCGCGGGCCTGGGTGACCACCGACGGCCCCCATCTCCAGGTATGGGCCCTGCAGCGCATGGATGTTCGGTAGGCTGAACAGAGAAAAATTACAGGTTTTGGCGCTGGCGGCCTTCGGCCGCCAGCGCCAAAACCTATACAAAAATCCCCCGAACTTTGGCCTTTGGGGCGCAAACTGCCCGAACATGGGGAAGAGAGTAGCCTCTCTGCCCCGCGAAGAGCAGAAGAAAATTTTTTTCATCACGGCGGCTTTGCCGCACCACAGAACTGAAATGCACCCCCCATCGCAGAGTTGACAAAAACCCCTTTCTGGTGTATAATCTCATATAGTAAGATTCATTCCCAAAAAATGGGACTAAAAGCCCTGATGGACGCGAGCAACTGTTCACCTGCCGCCCGGCTTGAGTAAGGTCGGCAATTTCACCCCTTCAGGAGACCCCGATGACAAACCTATCCGGCCGGGAGACCCCGGAGGATTCCGCAGAAAAATGGACAACCAGTTCCCAGACGGTCCTGCGCGCCCTGACCCT
>CAKZOY010000172.1 GCA_937138275.1 uncultured Chloroflexota bacterium | reverse complement strand
TTTACGTTTTACTTTTTTACGCCACTTCCAGCGCCTGTGCGGCCACCGGGTCCACCTTGACCCCCGGCCCCATAGAAGGCGCCAGCGTAACCTTGCGGATATAGGTCCCTTTGGCCGCGGAGGGGCGCGCCTTTTTGACCGCGTCTATGGCGGCCGCTATGTTCTCCAGGAGCGCCTTTTCGGGGAAACTGACGCGGCCGATCGGGATATGCAGATTGGCGGTCTTATCCACGCGGAACTCGGCGCGGCCTGCTTTGGCCTCTTGGATCACCCGTGGCAGGTCCTCCGGCGGCACCACCGTACCGGTCTTCGGGTTAGGCATCAGGCCGCGCGGGCCGAGGATGCGACCCAGGCGGCCGACTTTCCCCATCATATCCGGCACGGCGATCGCCACGTCAAAGTCCGTCCACCCGTCCTGGATTTTCTTGATCCCCTCATCGTCGGAGATCACGTAGTCGGCGCCGGCCGATTCGGCGATCCGGGCGGCATCGCCCGCTGCGAAGACCAGCACCCGCACCGTCTTGCCCAGGCCGTGGGGGAGCAACACCACTCCCCGCACCTGCTGGTCGGCGTGGCGGGGGTCCACCCCCAGCCGGATATGCAGGTCCACCGACGCATCAAATCCGGTGTAGGAGATTTCCTTGACCAGTTGGACCGCTTCCTGCGGAGAATACAGGCGGTTGCGGTCCACCTTCTTCAGTGCTTCCAGATACTTCTTTCCTCGCTTCGGCATCTTTCCTCCTCGTGGTTTTTACGGGCACCGCCCTCCCACCTTACTCCCTACTCCCTACTTCCTACTCCTAATCCACAATCTCAATCCCCATACTTCGCGCCGTTCCCTCCACCTGGCGGATCGCGCCTTCCAGGTCCACCGCGTTCAGGTCGCGCATCTTCTGCTGGGCGATCTCCCGGATCTGGGCACGGGTCACCCGCCCCACCTTCTGGCGGTTCGGCTCAGCGGAACCTTTTTCCACTCCGGCCGCCTTGCGGAGCAGGTCCGCCGTGGGGGGAGTCTTCAGCACGAACGTGAACGAACTGTCCTGGTAGATGGTCACTTCTACCGGGATGATGTTGCCCGCCATAGATGCGGTACGGGCATTGTACTCCTTGCAGAACTGCATCAGGTTGATCCCGTGCTGGGCCAGCGCCGGACCGACGGGCGGTGCCGGGTTCGCCTTTCCAGCCTCCAGTTGCAATTTCACTACTGCTTTAATCTTTTTCATCGGATATCCACCTCAAAGTCATCAACTTCCGTTGCGATTAGTTCTTGCCCCGTAACGCGAGGGAGTTTCGTCATGCTTCAGTCAAGATGCGCTGAACCCCTACAAACTTTGAAGGCGAGACACTTTCGCCCTCCACCTCCGGGCACAACTCAATTGCCTCGCGAATACGTTTCATAAGGGTATCCAATGACTTCGCTTGAGTGTGACAGCCGCGCAATTCAGGAACAGTAGCAACGTAGTAACCTTCGCTATCCCGTTCAATGATAACGCTAAAGGCTTTTGTCATTTCCCCACTCCAAGGGATTCATAGATTAGCGCCTCCGGCAGCGTCTCATTGAGCGGCGGGAATCCGGCCGAACGAGCACCCGTCGGAATACAAACTACGGAATGCGGAGTACGAACTACGGAATACCGACTCCGGGCCCTCTCCATCCCGCACCTTACCCCCAACTACACCCGCTCCACCTGCAGAAAATCCAGTTCCACCGGTGTGTCCCGGCCGAAGAAGGAGACCAGGACTCGCACCTTGGTCCGCTCCTCGTCAATCGTATCCACAACCCCGATGAAGTCCCGGAAGGGGCCGTCAATGATGCGCACCTTCTGGCCGGGCTTGTAGGTGACCTTGACCCGCGGCGCCTCGGCCTCCATCCGTCTGATAATGGCCTGCACCTGTTCCGGAGGCAGCGGCGTCGGCTGATTCCCCATCCCCACGAACCCGGTCACGCCCGGGGTGTTGCGCACGACCATCCAGGACTCATCGTCCAGAATCATCTGGACCAGCAGATAGCCGGGAAACAGTCGGCGCTCCACCGTGCGCCGCTTACCGTCTTTGACCTCAATCTCTTCCTCGGTTGGGACGACCACCTGGAAGATTTTGTGCTGCATGCGCATGGTCTCAATGCGCTGCTCCAGATTGCGCTTGACCTTGTTCTCGTATCCGGAATAGCAATGGATAATATACCAGGCCCGCTCGTCAGGGGTTTCCGCCGACGGGCCGGCCCCCTCCGGAGTCTGTCCGGCAGGCAATTGGGGATCGGCCTCTTCCCGACGGTCTCCTTCGTCCGTCTCGCCCGCCGCTGGATCGGCGAAAACGGACGGCCCCATCTCTTCCAGGCGGTCTTCTTCCACAATACACCTCTCGCCCGCAACTACTCCCGCTGGCGCCCCAGGATAACCCCTGCAACGATCATTCCGGCCAGCAGCACCAGGGCCATCCCAATTCGCCACGGGTCATTCTCTATGATCCCCCGCAGCCACCAGGAGAAAAGGACGTCCATCAGCCAGAGGAAAAGCGCCATACTGAGGGTGACGGTCAGGACGATTTTGGTCAGCCGCCAGGTCTCCTCCCGGGTAGGCCAGCGCACCCGCTTCACCTCCACGCGGGTCTCTTTAAAATAGCGGATCAGTGCATTCTCTTTTTTCACGATGAACCGTCCTCCGATACCTGTGCCCAACATTTTAAGACACCGCCGGAGTGGCGGTGTCTTAAGTGGGCCTGGATGCCCTTAGGCCGGAAGGCAGGGGGTGCGGGACTTGAACCCGCAGCCTGCGGTTTTGGAGACCGCTGCTCTGCCTTATTGAGCTAACCCCCTGCGAAAGAGGACATGCGGGGGATCCCCCGCGCTTATTTCGTCTCCCGGTGCAGCGTGTGCTTGCGGCAACGCGGGCAGAACTTGCGCAGTTCCAGCCGCGATGGATCGTTCCGCCGATTCTTCTCGGTGGTGTAGTTCTGTTCCTTACACTCCGTACAGGCCAGAGTAATAGTCAACCGGATCGCTTTCTTCGCCATAAAAATCCACAACCCCTGCTGGTGTATTCCGACTTCAGGAGCCCACGATGGGAATCGAACCCATAACCACACCCTTACCAAGGGTGTGCTCTGCCGATTGAGCTACGTGGGCGAGAGAGGTGGGCCGGGCAGGACTCGAACCTGCGAAGGCTGAGCCAGCGGATTTACAGTCCGCCCCCTTTGCCGCTCGGGCCACCGACCCACAGAGCCGACGGCGGGACTTGAACCCGCACACTTCCGCTTACAAGGCGGATGCTCTGCCGATTGAGCTACGCCGGCAGACGCGATTATACCACATCCGTGAGCAGGGTCAAGCCCAGTTGGGTATAAGTATACCCCGATTGGGGTTTTTTGTCAAACGTCCTGTCGGTTCTTCCGCTCCAACCCCACCACCCGGGTAACCGGCACCGCGAAGAGAATACCGGTATGATGCAGGTCCAGGTCGCCCAGCACCCGCTGCGTCGCAGCGAACAGTCGGTCTACCGTCTCCTCGTCTTTCACCACGGCGAAGATGGTCCGGTGGTGGAGTTCCCGGTTCCTCAAAATGTCTCGCATAGAAGGCATCAGCGGCAGGTCATCCCGTATTACACAGGCGAGCCGGGCCATTCCGGTGCTTTCCAGGATCGTCGCGCCAGGAGCGCCCACCTCCTCCCATACCTGCAGCACCTCATAACACTGGTCCGGATCATCCAGAACTAACACGACCAGATGGGCCATCACACCCCTCCCTCAGGAAGTGCTCTGCGAGTCCCCCTCTGCTTCGGTGGTCGGTACAACCGCCGCAGCAGAATCGGGGTGATCAGAATGGTGACCAGCACCATCAATACCACGCTGGAGAAGATATCCGCCCCAATCAGACCGGTGGTCAGCCCGATAGAGGCGACGATCAGCCCCACTTCCCCCCGCGAGGTCATGCCGACTCCGAGACGAAGGGCGTCCCGGAAAGAAAAACTTCCCAGCAGTCCCCCTATCCCGCATCCCACAACTTTGGAGACGACCGCCGCCAGGATCAGCGCGCCGGTCAGCCCTAACCCTTCCGCGCTGATTGCCCGCGCATTCACCTCCAGACCGATGTCCACAAAGAAGACCGGCACGACCCAGGAGTAGGAGAGGATGTGCATTCTCTCCTTGATGTAGTGGTGCAACGGCGAACGGGCAATGAAGAGACCTGCCAGGAACGCGCCAGTGATGGCCGCGACCCCGCCCAGCGCTTCGGCCGACCAGGCAAACAGCAGCATCACCACCACGACCAGCGCCATCACCCCCTCGCTGATGGGCAGACGATCTACCCGGACAGGCAGGCGGGGCAGGAGGCGCATCCCGACCCCGACGATCGCCCCCATCACCAGGAGCATACGGAACAGCATCCAGAGGATGTGCCCAATCCCTCCGCCTTCTCCGGTCAGTGCAGTGAATATGGAAAGAAGCACGATGACCAGGACGTCATCCACCACGGCCGCCCCCAGAAGCGCCATCCCCACTGGACTGCAGAGCACTCCCAACTCCATCATTGTCTGGGCAGAGATGCTGACGCTGGTAGCGGCCATCATCAGGCCGATGAAAATGCCGTCCAGCGGCTGAAAGCCGAAAGGCAGGGACACCAGCGCTCCCAGCAGAATGGGCACCGCCACCCCCAGAACCCCGGCCAGCACCGCCGGTCGCCCGGAGCGACGCATCGTCTCCAGGTCCACTTCCAGCCCGGCAATGAACATCAGGAAAATCACTCCCAATTCGGCCAGGTCTCGCACCACCTCTTCCAGATGGGCACCCTGGAAAAACGGCCAGTGAAGCATATCCAGCAGGGTCGGCCCCAGGAGAATCCCGATCAGCAACTCCCCCAGTACGGCCGGCTGGCCCAATCGGGTGCTCAGGTAGCCAAAGGTTTTCGCCGCCAGGATGATGATGCCCAGGGCCAGTAGAAATGCCAGCGTTGGGTTCACTGTTCTCTCCTTGCGTTATTCTCCGTCCGCCGGGAAGTCCAGCCAATCCGCCTCGCAGACCCCCTCCAGGCAGTGGGTATACGGGTCGTAGCGACCGGCCAGTTCGTCCCGCACGGTGCCGGCCCAGAGGGGAACTCCGGCAAAGTAGGCCGCGCGAGCGATCCGGTGCGCCGCCACCGGGGTGGTCAGGAAGACGAAGGCCACCGTTGCCAGAGCGCGGGTGGCGATGCCCAGGTCCTGGAAATAAACCGCCGCAGCCAGAAGCAGCAGCCCCGTCCCCAAAGTGGACGCTTTCCCCACCGCCGATAAGCGCAACAGCAGGTCGGGCATGCGCAGGAGTCCCCAACCCGCCAGCAGCATGAAGGCCGCACCCAGGATGGTCAGTATCAGGATGAGCACCGAATACCCGTTCATGACCGCCTCTCCACATATTCCGCAAAAGCGATCGTCCCCAGAAACGAAACCAGCGCCAGGACGCTCGCCACGTCTATCAGAACCGGCTGGTTCGTGGCGACCGCATAGACGGCGATGATCCCGATGCCCAGGGTGGACATCATATCCAGCGCGATGACCCGGTCGGGAAGACTGGGCCCCCGCACCAGGCGCCCAAAGGCGAAGGCCACTCCCGCCGCCAGAATCGGCAGGACGATCCCATACAGGCCCGTCGTCAAACTCATTCTATCACCTCCAGAACCCGTCGCTCCAGTTCTTTAATCTCGCGCCACAACCGCCCTATGTCTTCCATATTCATCACGTGAACGTACATCACCCGGCGGTCATCGGAGACATCCAGGGTCAGCGTGCCCGGAGTCAGGGTGATCAGGTTGGAAAGCAGGGTAATTCCCGCATCGGAACGGATGGCCAGAGGAACTGCGATGACGGCCGGGCGGAGAGTACGCAAGGGGGCAACCACGATAGCCGCCGTGTGCAGGTTCGCCAGAATCAGTTTCCACAGGTAGAATAGGGCAAAGCGCAGGGCACGGCTGGCCCGCTGGAAATAGGTCAACGGCTCTCCCGGCCGGCGCAACAGCCGGAGCACCGCATAACTGATGAAAAAGCCGAAGATGAAATTCAACAGCGTGAACTGCCCGGTCAACGCCGTCCAGATCAGCGCCAGCAGCAGGTTGAACAGAAACAGTCCGGCCATACTTCGTATTCCGTATTCGTATCCCGCGGTTCGCTCAATTTTAGGCCAGTTACAAACATTGGAGTCGCAACTCCAGCAAGGAGGAGTTCTGAAATCCCGCTGGGCTGTCCGGTTTCCAGACTGCGGGATTCCGAACGGTGAAAATGCCCCGTTGCCTCCCTCTTCTTTTTGCCCGGAGGGGCGGAGAGAAAAGGGGGAGAGAGGGGTTTGCGGGCAGCGGTGAAGCCGCTGCCCGCAAACCCCGATTCTTCTCCCCCTCCCCGTTGCGGCTCCGCCGGACGGGGAGGAAAGGGCAAGGACAAGCCTTGCCCTCTTTTCCCC
>CAKZOY010000171.1 GCA_937138275.1 uncultured Chloroflexota bacterium | reverse complement strand
CATCCTGGAGCGCTCCCTGCCGCCGGACCATCCGCATATCCAGACCGTGCGGGAGAATCTCCGGACTCTCCAACGCTGAACCGTCGGGCTACAGGGGTAGGCTTCAAACCTCCCCTTGCACCTCCGCACCTCCGCTCCTCTGCTCCCCTGCACCTCTGCTCCTCCGCACCCCCGCACCCTTGCACCCTTCCCTTTCCCTGGTATAATTCACACCAGCAACTGCTCTGGAGGGAACGGAATGATTGATGTGAACGACCTGCGCAGAGGCACGACCATTATCCTGGATGGGGAACTCTACAAGGTCCTGGAGTACCAGCACCACAAGCCCGGTCGGGGCAACGCCATCATCCGCACCAAACTGCGCAACCTGCGCACCGGCGCCACCGTCCAGCAGACCTTCCTCTCCGGCGACCGCGTCCAGGACGTGCGCATTGAGCGCCGCGGCGTCCAGTACCTCTACACCGACGGCGACCTCTATTACTTTATGGATACCGAAACCTACGATCAGGTCGGTGTCCCCGCCTACCTCCTGGAGGGACAGGCGGGCTACCTGAAGGAGGGTATGGAACTGGTCATCGCGATGTACGAGAACCAGCCCATTGAGGTGGAACTGCCCACCGCCGTGGACCTGCAGGTGGTGGAGACGGAGGTCGCCATCGCCGGAGATACCGCCACCAACGTCCTGAAGAAGGCCGTCCTGGAGACCGGGCTGGAGGTGATGGTGCCCCTCTTCGTCCAGGCCGGAGATACCGTCCGGGTGGACACGCGCACCGGTGAGTACGTAACTCGCGTGTAGGAGGCGACGATTTTGCGTCGGGCAGGCCCGTCCGGCGCAAAACCCCATCCCCACTGTCCGGCACTGCCTGCCCGTCTTCCTTCCCCCGCCTCCCACATCCCTGCTACCTGCCGGATAAAGGAGAATCATGAATGTGCGCGCACGATGGACTTTGATCCTGTTCGTCGTACTGGCTGTCCTGCTCATCTTCGGCCCGAGCCTGGTGAGGTTTTTCGCCGGCCTCTACGCCGACTGGCTCTGGTTTGAGGACCTGGGATACCTTTCCGTCTACCGCACCCGTCTGCTGACCCAGGTGGTTGCGTTTCTGGTCGGATTTCTGGCGGTTGTGGGGGTTCTGTGGGCAAACTGGCTCTTCCTTCCCCCTCGCCTGTCCGTCCAGACGGTCCTGCGCCCCTTCCGCGCCCGCGTCGTCCGGACGGGGGGCCATCCCTTCCGCTGGCTCTTCGTTGCTGCGGGGCTGCTTATCGCCTTCGTGATGGCTCTCATCCTGTCCGAACGCTGGCTGGACTTTTTCCTCTTCCTGCGCGCTACCCCCTTTGGCCTGACCGATCCCATCTTCGGCCTGGACGTCAGTTTCTACATCTTCCGCCTGCCGCTGTACCAGTTGCTGGTCGGATGGCTGCTGGCCCTGGTCGTCCTGAGCCTCATCGGCGTACTGATCGCCTACGGAACCACCGGCGTCCTGCGGGATCAGGGCCCCATCGCCCACCTCTCCGTCCTGGGGGCCCTGGCTCTGGGCCTCATCGCCGCCCGCTACCCCCTGGCCCGCCTGGAGTTGCTCATCTCCTCTCGCGGCGTCGTCTTCGGCGCCGGTTACACCGACGTCCACGCTCGCATCCCCCTCTACAACATCCTGACCGTCGTCGTCCTGCTGGCTGCCGTCCTCTTCCTGGTCAACGTCTTCCTCCGCCGCTGGCGCCTGCTCCTGATTGTCGGCGCGGCGTGGCTCCTCATCACCGTCGTCGGGCCGATCTATCCCGCCATCCTCCAGCGCTACGTCGTCGCCCCCAACGAACTGGCCGCGGAGCGCCCCTACATCCGCCACGCCATCGCTTTCACCCGCTACGCCTTCGGCCTGGAGAACATTCGGGAGTACGAGTTCCCCGCCGAGGGGCAACTCACCCCTCAGGTCCTGGAGGAGAACCAGAGCACCCTCCAGAACGTTCGTCTCTGGGACTGGCGTCCCCTCCTGACCACCTACGGACAACTCCAGGAAATCCGCCTCTACTACACCTTCAACGACGTGGATGTGGACCGCTACCTCATCGGCGGGCAGTTGCGGCAGGTGATGCTGTCGGTGCGGGAACTGGATACGGAGCAACTGCCGGAGCAGGCCCAGACCTGGGTCAACCGCCACCTGGTTTTTACTCACGGGTACGGGGCGGTCGTCAGCCCGGTCAACGAATTCACCCCGGAGGGGCTTCCCGTCCTGATGGTGCGGGACATTCCCCCGCGCAGCACCGACCCCGCCCTGACGGTCACCCGTCCCGAAATCTACTTCGGCGAGGTGACGAACGAGTACGCCATCGTGAATACCACCGAGCCCGAATTTGACTACCCCAGCGGCGATGAGAACGTCTACACCCGCTACGAGGGCCCCGCCGGAGTGCCGCTGGGCGGTTTTTTCCGACGGCTCCTCTTCGCCGTCCACTTCAACAGTTCCCAGATTCTCTTCTCCTCCGCCATCCGGCCGGATAGCCGCATCCTCTTCCACCGCCAGATTGACGACCGGGTCCAGACCCTGGCGCCCATCTTCTGGTACGATGCTGACCCATATCCGGTGATTGCGGACGGTCGCATCGTCTGGCTGTACGATGCCTATACCTGGACGAATCGCTTCCCCTACTCGGAGCCATTCAACGGGGTCAACTACATCCGCAACAGCGTCAAGGTCGCCATAGATGCCTACACCGGCGAGACGACCTTCTACGTGGTAGACCCCACCGACCCGATCCTGCGCACGTACCAGGCCATCTTCCCCGACCTCTTCACCCCAGTGGAGCGGATGCCTCAGGTCCTGCGGGACCATTGGCGGTATCCCGAACAACTCTTCCGCATCCAGGCGGCGGCCTACGCGGCCTACCATATGGACGACCCGCAGGTCTTCTACAACAAAGAGGACCTCTGGGCGGCGCCGACGGAGGTGCGGGACCAGGAGGAGCAGGAGATGTCCCCGTACTACGTGGTGATGCAGTTGCCCACCGAAGATAAGGTGGAATTCCTGCTGATGCGCCCCTACGTCCCCAACGGGCGGCGCAATATGATTGCCTGGCTCTACGCGGATTCAGACGGGGAGGACTACGGGCAACTGGGGGTCTTCAAGTTTCCCAAGCAGGAGTTGATTTACGGGCCGATGCAGATAGAGGCCCGCTTTGACCAGGACCCGTACATCTCCCAGCAGTTGACTCTCTGGAACCAGCACGGCTCTCAGGTGATTCGGGGCAATCTGTTGGTCATCCCGATAGACGATACGCTGCTCTACGTGGAGCCGCTCTTTCTGCAGGCGGCGACGGGGCGTTTCCCGGAGTTGAAGCGGGTTCTGGTGGCCTACGGCAACGCCGTGGCGATGGCGGAGGACTTCCCGACCGCGCTGGCGCAGGCGGTGGGGCTGGCTGCGCCCCCGCCGATTGTCCAGCCCACGGCCCCGCCTGCCGCCTCCGACGACGTGGCGGCGCTGGCCCGTTCTGCCCAGGCCCACTACCTGGCCGCGCAGGAGTGCCTGCGGCAGGGGGACTGGGCCTGCTACGGGCGGGAACTGGAGGCCCTGGGCGCCAACCTGGAAGCGCTGGTCGCAGCGACGGAAGAGGAATAAGCATCCGCCAGCGCCGATCCTTCGGGCTTCACGGATTAGAGGGCTTCCCGAGAAAGAGATCGTTGGTAACTACCTACCACCGCCGGAGCGGCGATTGTTGTAAATGGACAAATTATTCCAGCAATACCAGGAATCACCTGTTGGCGGATATTAGCGCCCCCTCATCC
>CAKZOY010000170.1 GCA_937138275.1 uncultured Chloroflexota bacterium | reverse complement strand
GCCGCCGCCCCGCAAAACCCCTCTCTGTCCCCCCTCTCCCCCGCCTTTTGTTTTATAACTTAAAATTTGCCATTGTCAATATATGAGCCGAAAGTGTCAAGAAATTAATTATACCACCTCTGTACGGAAAGGCAAGGGGAATGCTGCTGTTGACTTGAGTTGGGACAGGGGGATTCTGCTTCCCTTTTCACGAGTGCACCGCTCCTCAGATAAAGAAACTGCGTAAGCCGCTGCTACCATGAATAGCACAATGGAATTTCGCCCCTTAGCCCGGTTTGCTCCCCCCGCAGAAAGGGATTATAATCCGTTCCGGACATTCGGAAGGAGTACTCTCTCCCCGAAACTCATCCATCCAGGACCGGTACAGTGACAGGTTGCTCTTCTTCATCATCCGCCTCTTGGCAACGGACTCTCTGGGTGGTCTGGTTTGCGGAGTTTACCGCTATCATCGGGTTCTCGTCGGTGCTGCCCATCCTCCCTTTCTACGTCCAGGAGTTGGGTGTGACCTCCCCCGATGAGGTGAAATTCTGGGCGGGGATGATTTTCTCCGCCCAGGCGGTCACTATGGCCGTGATGGCGCCGATCTGGGGGTCGCTGGCCGACCGGTACGGGCGGAAGCCGATGGTGGAGCGGGCGATGTTCGGCGGTGCGCTGGTCATCGGGCTGATGTCGCTGGCCCGCACCGCCCCCCAACTGGCCGCGCTGCGGGCGTTCCAGGGCATGCTGACGGGGACGGTCGCCGCAGCGACCACGCTGGTGGTGAGCGTCGCGCCCCGGGAGCGGGTCGGCTACGCGCTGGGGCTACTGCAGATGGCCGTCTACACCGGCCACTCCGTCGGCCCGCTGGTTGGTGGCTTCATCGCCGACCAGTGGGGCTTCCGGGCCACCTTCTGGACCACCAGTGGGCTCCTGGTCTGCGGCGGACTGGTGGTGGCCCTTCTGGTACGGGAAACCTTTGTCCCTCCACCCCGAAGTGCCTCCTCGCCTGGACGGGCCCTCCTGCAGAACTTCCGCCTCGTCTTCTCCTCACCGCCGCTGGTCAGCGTTCTGGGCGTCCGTTTCATGATGCGGCTGGCCGGACGGGTGCTGGCGCCGATGCTGCCGCTCCTGATCCAGTCGCTGGCACCGACCGGCGCCGCGGCCACCCTTTCCGGCCTGGTCCAGGGGATCAGCGCCGCGGCGGGAGCGGCGGGGGCCGTCGTCCTGGGCCGCCTCAGCGACCGCTGGGGAGAGCGCCGGGTCCTTCTACTCTGCTCGCTCGGCTCCGCCATCCTGTACGTCTCCCAGTACTTCGTGCAGAGCGTTCCGGTGCTGGCGCTCTTTCAGGCCGGGACCGGCTTCGTGATGGGCGGGACGGTGACCGCGCTCAGCGCAACGCTGGCGGCCTTCGCCCCGGCGGGGCGTCAGGGCACCGTCTACGGGGTGGAGTCCACCGTCACTTCCGTCGCCAACGCCGTCGGGCCGATGGTCAGCGCCGCGCTGGCGGTGGCGGGTGGGCTGCGGATGCCGTTTCTGGGGTCCGCCGCCCTCTTTTCCCTGGCCGGGCTGGCGGCGGCCCGCCTCCTCCGCGCCGATCCGCCCCCCCATTCGCCCGTACACGAAAATGGCGTATAATAGAGCCACGAAGCACAACGGTGTAGAAAACTTTCTTCGTGTCCTTTGTGTACCCCCTTTGTATCCTTTGTGATAAAAAACCTGAAATCGGGAGAGAAGGATGCCGCGATTTCAACGCCCGACCGGAACGCACGACATTCTGCCGGAGGACCAGCCGTACTGGGAATACGTCACCGACTTCGCCGTGCGACTGGCGCGCCAGGCCGGCTTTGAGCGGATAGATGTGCCCATCTTTGAGGCCACCGACCTCTTCGCCCGGGGCATCGGCACCGCCACCGACGTCGTGGAGAAGGAAATGTACACCTTCACCGACAAGGGCGGGGAGTCGCTGACGCTGCGACCGGAGTTCACCGCCGGAGTCGTCCGCGCCTACATTGAACACGGGATGCACGTCCGCCCCCAGCCGGTCAAGTTGTATTCCATCGGCCCGGTTTTTCGCTACGACCGCCCTCAGGCCGGCCGCTTCCGCCAGTTCCACCAGTTCAATATGGAGATTCTGGGGGATATGGACCCCCTCGCCGACCTGGAGGTGATGCTCCTGATCTGGGACCTCTACGCGGGGCTGGGATTTCGCAACCTCTCCTTCCAGCTCAACTCCACGGGCTGCCCCCGTTGCCGTCCGGGGTACGTCCGGGTGCTCCAGGACTACTACCTTGGCCATCAGAACGAGGTCTGTGAGGATTGCCGTCGCCGGACCGAGCGCAATCCCCTGCGGGTGCTGGACTGCAAAGTAGAGACGTGCCAACCGGTCATCGCGGCGGCGCCGTCCATCCTGGATTACCTCTGTGACGAGTGCGCCGAGCACTTCGCCCAACTGCGGGAGTACCTGGATATGCTGGGGCGGCCCTATATCCTGAACCACCGGCTGGTGCGGGGGCTGGACTACTACACCAAGACCGTCTTTGAGGTGTGGGCGGCGGGGATCGGCGCGCAGGCGGCGGTCTGTGGCGGGGGCCGGTACGACGGCCTGGCGGAAATCCTGGGCGGCCCCTCCACTCCCGGCGTGGGCGTCGCGGCCGGGATAGAACGCATTATCATGGTGATGAAAACGCAGGGGCTGACCGTCCCGCCGCTGCCCACTCCCGCCGTCTTCCTGGCCCATTTAGGAGACCGCGCCCGTCGGGAGGCGGTGCGCCTGGCCGACGAACTTCGCCACGCCGGAGTGGCTGTCTGGACCGCGTTCGGCGAACGGGGGCTGAAGAGCCAGATGCGGGAGGCGGATAAGCGCGGCGCCCGCTGGGTCGTCATCCTGGGGGAGGACGAACTGGCCCGCGGCGTCGCCGCGGTGCGGGATATGACAACCGGCGAACAGACGGACATCGGTCTGGAGGGACTGGTCTCGTGGTTGCGGGAACGGGTCGGCCGATAGAGACCGTCGGCATCTTCGCCCATCCGCACATTCCGGCGGCGGAACAACTGGCGCGGGACATCGCCCGCTGGCTCCGGGAGCGGGGCGCCCGGGTCTGGGAGACGAAGGCGTTGATGGAACCGGCCGACCTTCCCATCTCCGAAACTGACCTGTTGATTACCCTGGGGGGAGACGGTTCCATCCTTCGGGCTGCCCACCGGACCGCCGGTCATCCCACCCTGATCCTGGGGGTCAACCTGGGGCGGATGGGGTTCCTGACCGAGGCGGAGCCGGAGAATTGGGAAGAGGTTCTCTTCCGGGTGTGGCGGGGGGAGTACTGGGTGGAGGAACGGATGATGCTGCGGGCCACGGCGGGGTCGTTCCAGGGGGACGCGCTGAACGACGTGGTGGTGGGGCAGGGGACGCTGGGGCGGGTGGTGCATCTGGAGGCGCGGGTGGATGGCGACCTGCTCACCACATACGTGGCCGATGCGCTGATCGTGGCGACGCCCACCGGCAGCACAGCCTACGCGCTGGCCGCGGGCGGGCCGATTATGCCCCCCCAGCAACGGAACATCCTGCTGGTGCCTGTGGCGCCGCATTTGAGCCTGGATCGGGCGGTGGTGCTGGCGGAGGGGGTTCGGGTGCGGGTGTTCGTTCGCGGGCACTCCCCTGCAACACTGATTCTGGACGGGGAATGGGTGGCAGAAATGGCGCCGGGGGACTCGGTAGAGGTCGGGGCCAGCCCGCACGTGGCCCATTTTGCGCGGGTGGGGGAGCGGGACTACTTCTACCGCACGCTGATGGCCCGCCTG
>CAKZOY010000169.1 GCA_937138275.1 uncultured Chloroflexota bacterium | reverse complement strand
CCTGCTACCTGCTGCCTGCTACCTGTAGTATGACTTTTTGAGACTTTGCCGGAAGGCGGTGATACGACTTTACGAGATTCAACACATATTTGCATACTTGCATACTTGCTCACTCGCTGGAGGCCCATAATGTCATCCCCACTGCTCCTTCTGCTCCGTGGTATCCAATCCATCGGGCTGCGGCCCACTCTGGACTCCGTGGCCCACGCGGTCCGTTCCCGCTGGGTAGAGGCGAAGTTCGCCGACCCCCAGCGCCCCCTGCGGGGGCTCCCGCTCCTGCGCGCCTTCCTGCGCCGCATCCCCGTCCCGCCCTACCCCTTCCCGCTGCCGGGGCCCGTCGTCGCCACTCCCGGCCCGCTCCAGGCCGTCCGGGAGACCGACGGTGGCCTGGAATGCCGCTTCGCCCGCGCCGTCCTCACCCTCACCCCCATAGCGCCGGACGCGGTGCGGGTGGCCTGGAGGCGATCTGCCCCGCCCGCGGACGACCGTCCTGCCGAACCCCCGCCCCGGGGCGCACAACTGCGCCTGGAGCGCCTGACCTGCCAGGTCGCGCCGGAGGATGGTCGTGTTGCGTTCATCGGCCCGGACGGGGAAGTGGTCGCCGAGGAGACCGCACCGCTGGCCTGGACCGCCGACGGGCGCGTCCTACTGCGCTGGCGGACGCCCCCCGACGCCCACTTCTACGGCATGGGGGAGCGGGCTGCCCCACTGGACCTGGGCGGCGGCGTCTACACCCACTGGAACACCGACCCGCGCACCTACGACCCGGGCGACGACCCCCTCTACCTCTGCGTCCCCTTCCTGCTGACCCTGTACTCCGGGGGCCGTCAGGTCTACGGCCTGCTCCTGGAGAACACCACCCGCAGCCGGTTTGACCTGGGCCGGTCCGACTCCAGCGCCCACATCCTGGAGGTGGAGGACGAGGAAGTGGCCTACCGCTTCTTCTACGGCCCGACCGTCTCCCACATCCTGGAGCGCTTCACCGAACAGACCGGCCGTCATCCCCTTTTCCCCCTCTGGGCGCTGGGCTACCACCAGTGTCGCTGGTCGTACTACCCCGAAGAGCGGGTCCGCCGCCTGGCCCGTGACTTCCGGGAGACCTACCGCGTCCCCTGCGACGGCATCCATCTGGATATCCACCATATGGACGGTTATCGGGTCTTCACCTGGGATCGGGAGCGTTTCCCCGACCCCGCCCGGTTGATCGCCGACCTCCACGCCCAGGGCTTCAAGGTCGTCCTCATCATGGACCCCGGCGTAAAGGCGGACCGGAAGTACGGGGTCTTTCGGGACGGGCTGGAGAAGGGGATGTTCTGCCGCTATCCCGACGGTCGGGTCTTTATCGGGCCGGTCTGGCCCGGGAATAGTGCGTTTCCGGACTTCACCGACCCGAAGGTACGGGCCTGGTGGGGCGACCTGCACCGGGAACTGGTGGAAATGGGGGTGGACGGTTTCTGGGACGATATGAACGAACC
>CAKZOY010000168.1 GCA_937138275.1 uncultured Chloroflexota bacterium | reverse complement strand
TTACGCATTACGTATTACGTGTTACGTGTTATACGCCCAGCAGGGCCATCCGGTTGCGGAGCCATTCTCCGGCCACCTGAAGGAGCCCGCGCAGGAGGGTGCGGGTGACGACAATGGCCGTAAAGAGGTTGATCGTCGTACCGATGGCCAGCGTCAAAGCGAATCCTTTCACCGCGCTGGCGCCGAAGGTGTTGCCGAAGAAGTAGAGAACTGCACAGGCAATCAGGATGGAAACCTGGGAGTCCCGAATGGAGGTCCAGGCCCGGCTGAATCCGGTCTCCAGCGCTGCCTTCAGGCTGCGCCCGGCGCGGATTTCTTCCTTCACCCGCTCAAAGACCAGGATGTTGGCGTCCACCGCCATCCCGGCGGAGAGGAGGAAACCGGCGATGCCCGGCAGGGTCAGGGTGACCGGTGCCAGTTTGTAGAGGGCCAGGTTGAGCCCCGCGTAGAGCAGCAGGGCCAAGTCGGCGACGCCGCCCAGGACGCGGTAGTATACCAGCATAAACAGCAGGACGATGGAAAGGCCGATGATGCCAGCGCGTACGCTCTTCTGGACGGAGATCTCCCCCAAAGTGGGGCCGACGGTGGTGGCGGTCTCCACGCGGAGCGGGATCGGGAGCGCGCCGTACTGCAACTGGATGGCCAACCCGCGCGCTTCCTGGTAGGTGGCATCCCCCAGGGTGATCCGCCCGCGGCCGCCCGGGATCGCTTCCTGAATCTGCGGGCAGGAGATGACGACGTTGTCCAGCACAATGCACAGGTACTGGCCGACGTGAGAGGCCGTGTATTCTGCGAAGACCTGGGCCTCCTCATCGTTGAGTTCAAAGGGGATGTAATATCCCAGGTCGTCCCGGTCCAGCCCTACCGCCTTGAGCCCCTTGCCGGTGAGGACGGTGCGGTAGGTGCCTGGCGGGAGGGTCTCGGCCGTCGGGGTGATAGTCTCCATCGGGGAGATGGGCCCGGTGGTCAGGGGTGGTATCTGCGGGGAGGGGGTGGCGGTTACGGGTGCCGTTTCTCCCAGACGGGGCGGGCCGCCCACGGTGGTGGTGATGACCGCGCCCCTGGGGGGCGGGGTATACCCGGCGTCCACGAACTCCAGCAGGGCCGTCCCGCGGATGATTTCTATCGCTACTTCGGGCTCGTCAATCCCCGGGATTTCCACGATGATGCGCCGGTTGCCCTGAATCTGGACGATGGTCTCTGCCAGCCCCAGGCCGTTGACCCGGTTCTCCACGATCTGGCGGGCCGTCTCCAGACTGGTGCGCTCCACCTCCTGGCCCTCGGGCACATCGGCGACCAGCGAGACTTTCAGGCCGCCGCGCAGGTCCAGGCCGTAGCGGATGGCGATTTTGCGCACCCCCTCCGGCTGCCAGACCAGCAGGTTCTCCAGCCAGGACGGGTGGTCAATGTTGAGGTCCACGTAGACGGCCAGAACGGCCAGCAGAAGGATGACGACAAGCAGGATTCGGTCTCTTCTCTCCATAGATTCCCCTGGATATTCCGACGATTAGAACGGTGGGATTATAGCCGATAAGAGGGGTTCTGTCAAACGGGCATTATCTCTGCAATCGCTCCAGGTCTCGCCGCAACTGGCCAATGTGACGGCGGGTATCCGCGTCCGCTCCGACCGTCTCCAGGCGGTGTTTGGCGAAGGCCAGTTCGGAAGCGACCCGGTAGTAATGCCCCAGGCGCTTCCAGTGGCGGAGATCCCCCCGCAGCAAAACTTCCAGGCGCCGACCCACCCGGCGCCAGTAGGAGCAGATGACCGGGTAATCCTCGGCGGGGATTCTGCCTTCCCGGACTTCCTCATCCAGATAGCGCACCAGGTAGGTCCGCTCCCGGACAGAGAAGAGGATGATCAGCCCGACCAACGCCAGCACACCGCCCCAATCGGCCAGAATACTAATAAGCAGTGACCAGCAGGTCAGCGACGCCAGGGTCGCACCGAAGTTGTGAATCCCGTGGAGCGTCATGGCCGCCAGCAGGCCCATGATGGGGGCGATCACTCGCACTTCCCGATGAGGGGATGTGCGGGCCAGGGCGATTCCCAGACCGGTGCAGGCGGTGAAGAGGGCGTGGTTCAGCCCGAAGAGGACGGCGCGGAAGAAGGCCAGCATCAGCGCCGCGCCCAATCCTTCCATCTCGTAGGCGCTGAGGAAGTAGAAGAAGTTTTCGGTGGTGGCGAAGCCGAATCCCACCAGCCCGCCGTAGAGGATGCCGTCCAGCGGGGTGTCTATTTCCCGGCGGAAACGCCAGAGTAGGAGAAAGAGGGCGATGCCTTTGAATATCTCCTCGGTGACTGGAGCGATCAGGCTGGACCCCACCAGTTCATACCCTATGCCGGGTCCCATCGCGGAGATCGGGATGTCCATCACCAACTGGGCGATGAGGGAGAAAATGATGGCCGGGATGGCGCCCCAGAGGAACGAGGCCAGGATCAGGCCCAGCGGTTCCTTCTCGTAGCGGTCCATCCACCAGAGGACCAGAGCGTAAAGAAGCATCGGCACGATGGCAAGGATGAAGATAACGATCAGGGCGGTTAGAGTTTCCATAATTAATTCTCCTTAATCCAGGACCCGCACCCGGCCTGCCGCCCGGGGCTCGCTGCGCCCCTGCGGGAGGGGGACCAGCCCCAGCCGCCGGATGATTTTCGCACCGGTGGAGACCAGATGGACCCAGGGGAAGGATTCCCGTCCCTCTATCCGGGCCGAACGGAGGCTCTCCAGGAAAGACGCCGGGGAGTCAAAGGGAGGCAGCAGGGTCACCATCCGGCCCAGTTCCCAGACGGAATGGGCGTCGCTTCCGGCGGTGACGGGCAGGCCGTGGGCGCGCGCCAGGGCGAGCGCTTCCCCGTTATCCGCCCAGAAGAGGCAGCGCGCGTTCCACCCCTCCAGGAAATCCAGTTCTCCCAGCAGGGCCCGCACCGATGCCAGCCCCATCGCCTCCCGTCGGGCCCGGTCCAGCGGATGGGAGACCCCCACCACGCCTCCCTGCGCCCGCACCGCGGCGATGGTCTCCCGCGGGGAGAGGCCCGGCGGCACCTCCTCGGTGAGGAAGTAGGCGATCAGTTCCCCCTCCGTGGTGCGGATTTCCTCTCCGACGATGATCCGTTCAGGGTCCATCTCCTTCAACCGCAGCGCGCCAGCGATGGTGTTGTGGTCGGTCACGGCGACCCGGTCCAGCCCCTTGCGGCGGCAGGCCTCCAGAAACCGCTCCGGCGAGACCAGACAGTCGCGGGAATAGTAGGTGTGGGTGTGCAGGTCACAGCGCAGGATTGGAGTCACGGTTATCCTCCACTGCAGGTGCTCCTTATGAACGGTCCCCGGTGTATGGGGCGGGTTTGACCCCCCCTACAGCCGACGGTTCGCGTCGGACGGCGCTCCGGGAAAGAACTGCGGCAGGTAGGCCCGGTTGGCCTCCAGCATCTCTTCCAGCAGGCGGCGGGCGACGTCGGCCGAAGGGACCAGCGGGTTGGTGAGCATCGCCAGCAGCGCCGCGCGGCGGGAGCCGGTCACCCCCGCCTCCACTGTCCAGGTCTCCCAGGCCTTGACGGTCTGGCAGAGGGGACGGACGGTCTCCGGAAGGGGCCCCATCCGCAGAGGGGTGATGCCGTGCGCCCCCACGACGCAGGGCACTTCCACCGCCCCCTCCGCCGGAAGGTCGGGGATGGCCCCGCCGTTGCGGACGTCCACAATCTGCACGTCCCGGCGGTCCAGCACCAGCGAGAGGATCAGCCGCACCGCCGCCTCGGAGTAGAGCGCGCCCCCCCGCAAACTCAACTCCGAGGGCTTGACGACCAGGTTCGGGTCGGCGTACTTCCGGAGCAGGTCCCCCTCCACCTCAGCGACCGTCTCCCCGCGCGTCTTCCCCGCGGCCTGCATCTCCGCCACCTTCCGGTCGGGGTAGTAGTAGTACTGCAGATACCAGGTCGGGAGCACCCCCAGGGCCTGCACCAGTTCGCCGTCAAAGGGATAGGCCGGCATCTCCCCCCGGCCGACCCGTTCTATCAGTTCCGGGGTGACATCTCGCCCGTGGACGTAGGCCCGCCGAATCCAGTTGACGTGGTTCAGCCCGACCCACTCCAGGAAGACCGCCCCGTCGGGCACGCCGAAGAGACCGGCGATCAGACGGGTGAAGTTGAGGGGGTTGTTGCACAGGCCGACGGCCCGGACGTTTGCATGTTTCAGCAGGGCCTCGGTGATGATGCCGGACGGGTTGGTGAAGTTGATGTACCAGGCGTCGGGGGCATACCGCTCCACGTCGCGGGCGATCTCCAGGGCGACGGGGATGGTGCGCCAGGCCTTGAGCGTGCCCCCCGGCCCAGTCGTCTCCTGGCCGACGACGCCGTACTTCAGCGGGATTTTCTCGTCCTGGATGCGCGCAGCCATCCCACCGACGCGAATCTGGGAGATGACGAAGGCCACCCCGTCCAGCGCGGCCCGCCGGTCGGTGGTCTGGGTGATGCGGGTCTCCAGTCCGGCGTGGCGGACCATCCGCTCCACCAGCCCGCCGACGACCTGCAGCCGTTCCTCGTCAATATCGTGGAGCGCAATTTCCTCTACCTGCACCTCGTCCCGGTGCTGAATGAACCCGTCCACGAACTCCGGGGTGTAGGTGCTTCCTCCGCCGATGACAGCGATTTTGTTGATGACAGGCATATCGTCCTCCCTTATGCCGGGCGGTTGCCGATACGGATGAGGATAAGGCCGACGGCCAGGACCGCCGCTGCGCCGAACAGCCCGATGCGCTGGAGCGGTCCGAAGCCGCCCCATTCTCCCATCCCGATCCGGTCTATGACGCCGATCCACAGCAGGGCCAGCGCCGCGATGATGGAAAGAAAGATACCCAGTTGACGTTTGGTGACCATTGCTCCTCCATAGCGGGAAGCAGGTAGCCGGGAGCAGGCAGCCTACCCGCTTCCTGCTTCCTGCTATACTTCCACCTCCTCTCCCCGCAGCAGTCGCCGGCCCTCCTCCAGGATGGCTTCGGGAGACTTTTCGCTTCCCGCCATCGCCTGGTAGAAGGCCTCGTCGTAGGAACGGGTGCGCACGACGACCGGCATGGGCACCGCGTGCCCCATAATCAGCGCTTGCTGGCGGGTGTCCAGCCGGGCCAGCACCTCCCGCAGGGGCGCCGCCCCCGCCACCCCGGAGAACACCGCCCGGATGTCTGCCTCGTCGTCCAGAAGACAGGTCACCCGCGTCCCGATCTGGCTCATCACCTCCGGGTCTATGCCGCTGGGCCGCTGGTCCACAATCAGCAGGGTCACGTTGTACTTGCGCAGTTCGCGGGCAATGGTGCCGAAAATCGTGTGCCGGGAGACGGCGGGGTCCAGGAACTTGTGCGCCTCCTCCACGGTGATGACCAGGGGACGGGGCTCTTCCCCCCGCCCGCCCTGGGCCGCCTCTTTGCGGTAGACGTAGTGTTCGTGGATGCGGCGGGTGATGTAGTTGGCGACCAGAATGTACGCCTCCAGACTGTTCCCGTACCGCCCGAACTCCAGGACGACGTTGACGCCCTTATCCAGATAACTCAAGATTTTCTGGACGGGGTCCTCCGGCACCTCCGGCCGGAGAAATCCGAAGTCCCGGAATCGGCCCAGTTTGCGCTGGATTGCCCCCAGCGTCCCCCCGTGCAGGATGCCTCTCTCCAGCGCCTCCTGCAGTTCCTCCAGCGGGTCCTCCTCGTCCAGAAGACGGGTCAGCCAGCGGGAACCCAGCCGTCGCCGGAGGAAGTAGAGCGCGCCGACCTGGATGTCGCTCAGGCCCAGCAGGATGGAGAGGCCGTCCACGTCCTCCGGCACAATCTGGTCGTAGCCGATGTAGACGGCGCCGTCTATCTTGCTTCCCCGCCGTCGGGACGACTCCTCGTCCAGGGTGAAGACGGCGACCTCCCCGGTGGCGAAGAGTTGCCGCAACCCCTTGACCTCCCGCCGGGTCTCGTCCTGGCTCTTCCAGCCGTACTCGTTGTGCATATCAAAAATCAGGGTGACGGCCACCCGTTGCCGGATGATGCCCGCCAGCAGGAGGCGGGTTAGGAACGTCTTGCCGGTGCCCGTCTTCCCGAAGACCCCCGCCGAGCGCTCCACGAACCGCTCCAGGTTGACCGTGACCGGGATACCCGTCATGTCCAGGGGTTCGCCGATGACGAAGTAGCCTGCCTGTTCCTCCCGTCCAAAGATCAACGATACATCCTCCGGCGTCGCCTCGTACACTTCCGAGAAGTGCTCCGGGACGGTTTTGACGGGCCTGGGCTCCTCCTCCCCCGCCTCCACCACCAGCATCGGGGCGACGTGGATGCGGCCGAAAGTGGACGTCCCCCGATGGACCTGGGCAATGAACGGGTCGGAGACGTCGGGTGGGGTTTTCTGGATGAGGGGGTTGGTGGAGTCCAGGGCGACGTCGTTGATGATGGAGAAGAAACGGCGGCCGGTGCGACCGTGGATGACGACGTACCGCCCCACCGCCAGGCCCTCTATGACGGTCTGCGGGTCCAGTTTGACCTCCAGCCCTTTGGAAAGACTTCCCCCGACGACGATGCCCAGCCGCCGGGCTGCCTCCGGACAGGGCGGGCGGGGAAACCAGCGATCCAGTTCTTCAGCCATCCTCTATCCTCCGATCTCGGTGCGGCGTTCAATCCGGGCGATGAGTTGGCCGGCCGGGTCCACCTCCGGGTCCAGGTGCAGGGCGATTGCGCCCTGGGGACAGGCGGCCACGCACCGGCCGCAGCCCTTGCAATCTTCGGAGATAGACGCCCGGCCGTTCTCCATCCGGATCGCTCCCACAAGGCATACTTTCGCGCAGCGCCCGCATCCCACACATTCCGGCCCCACCGTCACCAATAGACCGGGGAGACGGAGCACCGTCTCCTGAAAAATCGGCGGGCCGAGACGCAGGGTCCTGCGCACCGCGCAGCAGCAGTCGCAGCAGAAACAGACCGCCAGCATCCGGCGGAACCGGATGCCCAGCATCCAGGCGTCAAAGGCAGCGTGGACGATCTGCGGGAGCAGGCCCGCTTCGGTCGCCCGGCGGACGTGGGCCAGCGCCTCATCCCCATCGGCCAGACGCCCCAGGGCGGGGTGGATCTCTGCCGCGCCGTCGCCCAGGAAAAGACAGCCGATGTCCTGCGGGCAGGTGGGGCGGTTCGCTGCCCGTCGGCAGAGGCATTCGTTCAGGATGAACCGCGCGCTGGCCCGTTCCACCAATGGGCGGAGGATGATCTCCGGCAGCACCACGCTCTCCGGCACCTGCACCGCTTCCCGTACCGGGATGACGATGGTCTCGTTCTCTTCCGGACGGAAGAAGGGCTTCAGGAGCGGGCCGACGACGGGCCAGCGGCCCATCCGGTTGACCCAGTCGCCCAGGGGCCAGATTTTGACGATCAGGGATAGCGTTTTCGGGGACCGGCCCATATCCTACTCCGCGATACGGATTTCCACCGGGGTGCCCAGGGGCCTGCGCATCTGGAGCAGGCGGCGCAGGGGACGAAACCCCATACGGACGAAGTGGACTTCCAGGTCCATCCGTATGCCGGGCAGGACGGTCGCCGCCTCCCAGCGCATCCGGCGGGGCAGGCGGGCGAGGGCCGCCTCCACCAGCGCCGGACCCAGGTCGTCTATCCGCTGGGGCTGGACCAGGATTTCCACCTCATACCAGCGCCCCGGTCGGTGGGACGTCACCCGGAGGGCGCCGGTGGGGGGCTGGTCCGTCGTCGTCCACCAACGCTCGGTGCGGCCCTCCAGCCACGCAGAGATGCAGGCCTCCCACCCGGCCCGGTAGGCGGAGCGGCGGATTTCCAGCACTTCCTGGTGCGCGCGGGTCAGCCCCTCGCGGGCCAGGTAGTAGAGGGTGTCGCTATCCGCCGCGCGCGCCCGGCGCAGTGGGGGCGACGCCTGCCCCGCCTGCAGGGGCAAGGGGCCTGCCGGGCGGAGCATCTCTAAGGAACTGCCCACCGTCTCAAATCCCAGGCGTTCGTAGAGGCCGACCGCCACCGGGTTATCCTCCCGCACCTCCAGCCCGACCCACGTACCGCCCCGACGGGCGATCTCGTCCAGCGCGGCCTCCATCAGCGCCCGCCCGATGGAGCGCCCCCGCCATTGGGGATGGACGGCGACGTTGCCGATCATCCAGCCACCGGCGACGGCGGCCCGTCGGAAAGAGACGTTGCCCACTACCTGACCGTCGGCCATCCAGACGAAGCCGGGCGTTTCCCCCATTTCGGGCGCCCAGAGGAGGACCCCCAGCGTCCCCCAGCGGGCAATCTGGCGCATCCGACGGAGGGTGTATTGAGCCCAGGGGCCCAGTTCCCCGGCGAATGCCTCGGCGATCAGGTCCGCCACTGGCCCCAGGTGGCGGAGCGGATGAAAGGGGACCAGTCCCTCTTCCGGCAGGCGCATCGGATTCCCGTCAGTTCTGGCGCGGCCGCATCCGCTCCAGGGAAGGGCGCGGGACCTTGATCAGGTGGCGGCATTTGGGGCATTCCACGTTGTAATGCGACATGCCTTTTTCCTGCAATTCTTCCAGCGCGGCCGCAACTTGTTCCCGGGAGAGGGAAAACATATGGCCGCAGCGCTGGCAGCGGACTCCTCTCATATTCTCTCCTGTCGGTGTTGGGTGTGGGAGGTAACCCGCCCTCATAGTCTGCATTATAACCGAAGCGGTGGGGAAGACAAATTGGGTTTGGGGATTGGGT
>CAKZOY010000167.1 GCA_937138275.1 uncultured Chloroflexota bacterium | reverse complement strand
CGCCCCCTACAACCCCACTTTCTCCATTTCGCGGGTACGCTGCTCCCTGAAAGGGATTGGCTGCACAAGCCCCTAAGAAGGCACTTGGAAAAACGGCGAGTTCCGGGTATAATTATACCACCAATGCCAATCCCTGAACGCCAGGAGCGATGATGGTAGAATCATCGGGAATCCGCATTCGGCGTGCCCGTCCATCCGATGCAGAGCGGATCGCCGCCTTCGTGAGCCAGGCCCGTCCCCAGAAACCAGTGACTGCCGAAGAAGTTCGGAGACGATTCGGAACGGTGGGGTTTCTGCTGGCCGAAGTCAACGAAGAACTGGTGGGAGTCCTGGGATGGCAGGTAGAGAATCTGGTTGTGCGGGTGACCGACTTTCTGATTTCACCGGCCCGCCTGAGCCTGCCTGTCGGTCAGGCGCTGCTGGCATCTATGGAGGATGCCGCTAGCGAACTTCTGTGCGAAGCGGCAATCCTCGTGATTCCGGTCAATGCACCTCCAGAGGTGATCCAGTTCTGGGAGACTTTTGGTTATCACCCCCATGAGATTGCCCGTCTCCCCAGGGCGTGGCGAGAGGCTGCACGAGAGGCCAACCCCGCCAGTGATCAGGTGGTATTGAAACGACTTCGCGAAGAACGGATCCTTCGTCCGATCTGAAGCCAATTCCATTACCTGAGGAGGTTACATGTCCAAACTGATCGCCTTTGTCCAGCGCCATCCCCGACTGACCGCCTGGTTTGTCCTCTCTATCGGCATGGTAGCCATTCTGGTATGGTCGGCGCGCGATGTGGGGCTGCTACCCGCCCAATGGGCAGCACTCATTGCGGCAACTATCGGGGTCGCAGGACTGTGTGTCTGGATTATTGGCTGGGAAGATGAGGAAACAGCCGGGGAATCCGCTCCGGAGAAGAAAGCGTGAGTCTCTCCCGCCCCCGGGCAATCCGCACCCGCATCCCTTTCGGATCGCCTGGAGCGGTCAGTACCACACGACGAAAGAGGTAGGAACCTTCAGGGTCCTCGCACCGGACTGTACGGTGATCTCAATCACTATCTTCTGACCGGACGGGAGCGAGGAAAAGTAAAACGTCAGGCTGGAAATCCCCCGGGAGTCGGTAGCATTCATAGGGTAATTAGCCGGCCCGCCGGGGAAATACACTGTTGCAGTGGCGACAACCCCTTTCATCGGCTGGCGACCGGTATCCGTCACATACAGATAGACGGTCTGGTACCCCTCCCGGCCGGTGACCGGATACCGCACGAACGCATACGCCCGAAGGTCGGTCATCCCTTCGGACGGGGCCGTCACAATCGGTCGGGCCGACAGGGGCTGAGGCTTCCGATATTCCTCCGGGACCCCAAACTTTTGAATATGTGCCAGCCCCAATGCCCCCACTACCACCCGATCTCCTCGCGGCCGCTCCGGATGCCACTCCAGTCGGGTGCGCTGGAAATACTGCACGATCCGCCCGTTCTCCACCTGCGGTTCCGCAATGGGGTAGCCGAAAACATCCAGCCCCCCATTCTGGTCGTAGAAACTGAGAAAGGCGTATGATACCGTATGACCGGTCTCCGGGAAGTATCGCTGGAGAGGATTGCCGCGGGGAATCCGGTTGGAGGGAATCGGGGGCGTCCGGCGCCCTAATTCCTCCCCCAGGAGTCCCAACTGGACTTTATAGGGGTCTGGATTTTGCGGATGCCATTCCATCCGCACATTGTCAAAATACTGCACCCATAACCCCAGGCGGGGATCGTAGAAAACTTCGGTCTGAGGGTAACCAAAAATGCGGCTTCCCCCGTATTTGCGAAAGAACTCCAGAAACGGCCCTTTTACATAGTGACCGGTCAACTGAAAGTATTCCGATTCTCCCTCCGGGAAGGCAGGTTGCTCGTTCGGCGAGGCAGCAACGGGGGCGACGAGCCAAACGAACAATATCAGCCCCACCAGAACTCCGGCCGCTTTTCTCCCTTTCAGCCAGAGATTACCCGCCATTGCTCAACCTCCCCCACAGGCACACTGGATCATAAAATTTATTTTACCCATTTCCTATATTGTGTCAATCCCCCAAAAGTCCTATCCGTGAGCCGCACAAGCCCACTCGCGCTTCAAAGTTGCTTCGGCGGTAAGGTACAAGCCATTCTTTACTGGACAGGCGTGATCACAAAACGAAAGGCCCCCTGAAACCGGTCCTCTATCCAGATGCGCAACTCGTACGTGCCGGGATCATACCCGCCAGGCCGTCGGTAGTATAGAAAGGTGATCCCCTTTTCTCCCACGATGTACGGACAGTCCGGCAGTTTTGTCCACCAGAGACAGGTGTTCCCGTCCAGATATTCCCCTTCCCGGTACCAACCGTAAGTCCAGGTGGCCCCCCGATTCATTCCCTCATAGCGAATAAAGGCATATACCCGAAAGTCCCCGGCGGCGAATTCGGAACCGGGTCGGGATGGACGACCGTTTTCTTTCCCCAGGGCGAAAGTCTCCAGGGTGATTCGGGCCTCCAGGCGGGCCGGGACGGCGCCTGGCAAGGGAGAGAGCGCCGTCTCCGGAAGCGGGTAGAAAGGAGTTGGCGTAGGAGACGGCGAAGGGGTGGCGGTAGGCGGCAGCGGGGTAGGAGTAGGAGATGGTGTCCAGGTCGCCGTCGCCGCAGGTGATAGATAAACTGTCACCGTTGGGGATGGGACTACCTCAACCGCCGTTGCGGTACCGGTAGGTGGCGGGGAAACCATCCCCGGCCGGTAACGCTGGATGTAGAAAGTGCTTCCGCCCAAAACGAGGGCAACAGAGGCCACACCTAACCACCGAAGACCCTTGCGCCGGGCTGCCTCACGCATAAAGTAATACGGAGCAGTCCGAGCGTGGTAAAAATTCAAAACGCCTATTCCGATCGCTACCCCGGTGAGACAGAAAAAAAAGATAGCAATCCAGTGAAGGGGCAAAGCAGACCATTGTGGCACGACAATATCCCCCTAATCGGTGATCGCCCGGGGTTATACTCCGGAACTTTCTCTATAACGAATACTATCGGATCAGGAAGGCTCCTCTGGCAAGGGTTGAGACCGCCTCGAGAATCATCTGGGATGCGCGGGCGTTATCGCTCCCTGGCGATCGCTTCCGGTTTCAATACACCGATAAAAGGAAGATTGCGATACGCCTCGGCGAAATCCAATCCGTATCCGATAACGAACTCGTCTGGAATATCAAACCCGACAAAGTGCAGTGGAACGTCAATCTCGCGGCGGGAGGGCTTGTTCAGAAGCGTACAAATGCGCAAACTGGCTGGGTGGCGTGTACGCAGGTTGCGGGTGATATAGTCCAGCGTGCGACCGGTGTCCACAATGTCTTCCACGATTAATACGTGCCGCCCCTCTATGCTCCGTTCCAGGTCCAGCAGGATGCGTACCACCCCGCTGCTCACTGTGCCACTCCCGTAGGAAGAGATGACCATAAAATCCACTTCATGGCGAAAGGTCAGGTGACGGGTCAGGTCCGCCAGGAAGACAAACGCCCCTTTCAGGATACAAACCAGGAGGGGGAAATCCTGATCCGTAAAGACCTGGTTGATTTCCTCGGCCAGGGACCGTACTCGGGGTTGAAGCACGTCCTCGGGAATCAGTATCCTGGCAACATCATCGTACAGGCTCATTCACTCCACCTGAACAGGGTAGAATCAGAAATATTATACCCCATCACCGGTATATTGCCAACCCGATTCAGAAATTGAGCTTGTGCTGCAAATTACCCCCGTATGAGAGGGTTAGGGTGGGGATTTGCGGGGGCGGCTTCGCCGCCCCCACAAACCCCACTTTCCCATTTTTTACGGGCACACTGCTCCCTGAAAGGGGTGTGCTGAACAAGCCCTGAGGTTCGGACTTGGGTTGGGACAAGGTGTTCCTGGCACGCCCCTTCGCGGGTCTTACATCCATGAGGTCAGACTCGCTTTGGAGAAGGGGAATTTGTGGGGTTTCTGGGCAAGCAGCCTTCGGCCGCCCGCCCCGAAATCCCCTTTCCTCCCCATTGTCCGAACTTGCGTCTGAACCCCCTCGTCCCCATATATGTCACCCTTAAGAGGGTGTAGAGCCGACCTCCACTGGGAAAAGCAAACCCTCCGGCGCAAAGCAAAACCTTACTGGCAGGCAGAAGTGCCGCTCCGCTACGCTCTGTAGCGCACGACAAGCCCTGCAGAGCGACTTCGGCCGCTTTCATCGGCGACCGGGCGAAATGGCGCGCTCAACGTCCGGCAGTTGTACCCGGTCCTTTGCCTCCGCGACCGGAGACAATTCAAAGTAGACTACTCCTGGAGGATAACAGGCCGGCCCTGCCTAAACGCTTCTAACTGAGCCTCCAACTCCGCCCTTCGGGCAGCAGCAGCCTCCCGGCCTTTCTCCACAAGCGCTTGGACCTGGGAGCGAATCCGTTCACGGAACTCCTGCCCACCATACGGCGCTAACAGGATGCCCAGAATGGCACCCACCAACGCTCCGCAAAGCAATCCTGCTAAAAACCCGATTAATTTCCGCATTCTGCTCCTTTCTATCCCAAGTCTTCTGCTTCTTAATTATAACCTCTTCCGGCCAATTGACAACGGGGCAATTTTCGCGGCTTGTGCAGCAAATCGTTTCGCGGGAGTGGCGCGCCCGTGAAAAGGGGGAAAGTGGGGTTTGTTGGGGCGGCTTCGCCGCCCCAACAAACCCCACGCCCCACCCCTTTCCCAATGCGGGGCAAATTGCTGCGCAAGCCCGACGATTTTCTTACTTGTCATAATTGGTATTTTGCAGTACACTATGTATGTACCGACCGGCTACCCCGATCCGGAGGTTATCCGATGAAACGAATCCAGAAAATATATCTATTAGGCCTTCTGAGTGGTGGAGTGCTGTTGATGATGCTTATCCTGATGATGCCACTCCCCACCAGCGCCCAACAACCCCGCCCGACACTTACTCCGACTCCATCCGTGGAAACGCCGGAGCCCACCACACCGCCTTCTGAGCCCACCTCGCCCCCCGCTCCTTCGGAATCGGAGCCCTCTGCTCAACCGGAAACGCTGCCTTTTACCGGCCCATCTCTCCTTCCCGTCACCGGTTATGGGCTCACAGCCATTGGGGCAGGAATCGCGCTGGGAATAGCCGCCCTCGCAGCGCAGCGGGCCCGGCGGCGAAGCCGATCCAAAGACTCCGACCCGCCGCAGGCACCATAAGGAGCGAACGTGGTCAAACTGCTGATGGGTTGGAACATTATCCCAGGACGGGAGAGCGAATACTTTGATTTCTTCACCGAGGAATTTGAGCCCGCCCTGGGAGAGTTGGGGCTTCAGGCAACAGATATGTGGTACACCGCCTACGGAGAATGGCCTCAAATCCTCACCGGAACTGTTGCCGAAGACCTGGAAACAATGCGCCGGATTCTCTCGTCGGAGCGCTGGCGACGGCTGAAAGAACGCCTTCTGGAATTTGTCACCGACTATCAACAAAAAATAATCCCCGCTAACGGCGGCTATCAGTTATAACCAACCAGCGCTCACACGTATATGGAATGGCCCGGTCAGATTATCCCGCCGGGCGGTGGGAGAATATTCACCCTATCCTCCCGAACTCAAGAGGCAACACCACGAACCCTCAATAAAAAGCGGACGCAACCAGATGGTGCGTCCGCTTTTAAATGACGCTCAATCCTCCTAATCGCCGTCACTCTTCTCAGAACTTCCGCTTTCTTTGCCAGATTTCTTCCCCGTGCTTGTGGTAGAGGAAGAACCACGGTGATCTGTTACATAGAACCCAGAGCCTTTAAAGATAATCCCTACCGGCTGAAGCAGCCGGTGCACAGTACCGCCACATTCCGGGCAGATTTTCAGAGGCTCATCGCTGAACTTCTGGACTCGTTCAAACCGAACCCCACATTTCCGACACTGATACTCATAAATCGGCATCCTCCCACCTCCCTTCTCCTCAGTTCAGGTAATATTATACCGCTTACAGCCCAATTGGCAAGTAGGGAAGGTGTGGGAGTTGCGCAACAAATCCCTTTCGGGGAGCAGCGTGCCCACGAAAAGGAGAAAGTGGGGTTTGCGGGGGCGGCTTCGCCGCCCCCGCAAATTCGTTCCGCCGTGGTAACTGTTCAGCGTGTTTGGCTATGAGGGAAACCTCACCCTCTCCCCCAATCCCCTCTCCCCCTCCCATGAGGCTACTGAAAAAGTCGGATTTTTATCCTGCAGTAGGTTGCTCCTGGGGAGAGCAGTAATGCCCCACCCCCCCTTTCCCCCCTCCCCGTTAGGGCGGGCGGATCGCCCGCCCCTACCGCCGCACGGGGAGGGGGGAAAAAGATGGGGTTTTGCGGGGCGGCGGCTTCGCCGCCGCCCCGCAAAACCCCTCTCTGTCCCCCCTCTCCCCCGCCCGTCAGGGCAAGGGGGAGAGGGGGGTAAGGGGGGTGAGGGGGGCTGAAAACCGCCCATTTTGCGCCGCCAAGGCGATAGCCCGTTGGCTTTTGCCCCGCCAGCGGCCTTTTCAAAGGGCACAGCTATCAATTTTTGTTTTATAACTTAAAATTTGCCATTGTCAAAATAGTTACCCACCGTGAACAGCGGGGCTGAGGGGAAAAGGGCGCTTGAAGCGCTCTTTTTGAACTCAGCCCGACCGTAAACGGTCAGGCGAAAGCGCAATATCGCCTCCAGCAAAGCGGAGAAGAAATAGTTTTTTGCCCCTGCTCGCTGGGGGTGAAAAAACCTACCCATGCAAGCCCCCCTGTCCTCCTCCCCGTTAAGGGCAGACGGACCGTCCGACCCTTACAGGGTTTCGGTGCCGGCCTCGGGGATAGAACCAAACCGCGCGATTCTTAACGCAACACCTCGTAGATTTTCACCCCCTCCCGGTTGTAGACCAGGCGCAGAAGTCCCCGGACGACCAGGTCGTCAAATTTCGCCAACCCCGTCGGGTCATAGTACAGGCGTTCGTAGGGGCCCACGTAGACGTATCGCACATCGTACCGCCGCAGAATCTCCAGCGCGCGCGCCGCCAAGGGGGTATCGTAGCACTCATGGACATCCGCGTGCCGCTGATTGACCTCCTCCCCCATCCCCTGCTGCACTTCGTGCCAGCGCCAGCCCACCACCGCCGGAAGCCCAGTATATATAGAAATCCGGCTCCCCCAAAGGTACTCCCGTACCCCCAGCCCTTCCAGAATCACCGGCGATCCCTGGACGTTGTCCAGAAGCCAGAGGATGCCGCCGTAATCCGGTCCCAGGTCCACCTCCCCCCGCACGTCACCAGTGCGGCTGTACTGAATGTAGGCCATCCCGTCCAGCGTGGGGCCGGTGGCGTGGGTGAAACGGTCCTTCACTTTGGCCGGGATGCTCATCGCCGGGAAGAGGGCCATCGCGAAGACCATCGCCCCCATCACGCCCCACCAGAGATGGCGGAGATCGCGGGGCCAATTCCGAATGAGGTCGGCCAGCCAGACCAGGGCCGCCGCTGCGCCCACCGCCAGCAGGGTCCAGGCCTGGAAGTAGAACTTGAAAACGGTGTTCATCCGCCCGATGTCCCCCTCCAGCACCAGCACCTCCACCCCCAGGGTGAGCGCGACGGCCCCAGCGACCCACATCCCCCACAAGCGCCGCTCCGTGGACACGGGGCCAAAGACCAGCCCCACCGCCAGCACCACACACGGGATGACCACCACCGCCACCGGTACCCCCAGAAGCGCCGGGACCAGTCCGCAGAGAAAGAGGCCGATCAGGACGATGGCGAACCGACCCGGCGTGATCTGGAGCGTCCGCCAGACCTCCACAAGCAACAGGGTACCGACGGGGAAAAGGAACTGACCGACCAGGTGCAGGTAGGTACCCAGCGGGGTGCGGGCGTCCGTCCACAGGCGCACGCGGTTGTAGGGAGCGATGTAGGTGCGGATGTACGGCAGGAAGAAGAGAACGGTCAGTATCGCCAGGACCAGCGCCCACAACAGCCCGCGAGCGACATCGCGGCCGCGGAAGTCGGTCTGCGCCTCCAGGACCGGCCCCAGGACAATTCCCGCCATCCCCAGCAGGAGATAGGTGGGGTAATCCCAGGTGTTGGCAGCCCGAAGCATCCCGACGACCAGCCCACCCCAGAGCAGGGAGAGAAGGGAAGGCGCCCGGCCGCGCGCCCATTCCAGCATCAGCACCAGGACGCAGAGGGTGTAGGGCAGGGCCAGAAGATGCGCGTGCAGGTCGGCGTAGAGGAAGGTAAAGGCCGGAAACTCGGTGATCGGCCCCACCCCGCTGGAGTCCACCGGGATCATGCGGGTCGGATTCCAGTACGGCGTTTCGGGGCGGAAGGGCAGAGACGCTCCGCCCAGCACCATCCCGAACCCCTTCAGAGCCTGGACCAGCGCCGCCAGGCCGGGGATGGTGCTCTGAAAAGAGGTCTCACCCGCCACCAGGCGGAACCCGTCAAAAAGGAGGCGCGCCTCTCCCAGGTTCCCCAGCACCAGCAGGAACAGCACAGCCAGGATGCCAGCCACATACGGACGGCACTCCGCTTCGCTCCGTGCCGGACTACCAGCGGGACGGCACTCCGTTGCACTTCGTGCCGGACTACCAGCGGGACGGCACTCCGCTTCGCTTCGTGCCGGACTACCAGCGGGACGGCACTCCGCTGCGCTCCGTGCCGGACTACCAGCGGTCAGGTTGAAGGCCACGCAGAACGCCGCTCCGCCGGTCAGCGCATAGAAAAGG
>CAKZOY010000166.1 GCA_937138275.1 uncultured Chloroflexota bacterium | reverse complement strand
CCGGAAAACTACATCCGCCGGATGCGCGCCGTGGCCGATCAGGTGGCTGTGGCCCTGGAGAACCGCCGCCTGTTGGAGGAGACCTCCCGGCGCGCGTCCCAACTGGCAACCGCCGCCGAGGTCTCCGGCGCCGCGTCCTCCATCCTGAGCCTGGAGGAGCTGCTGCCGCGAACGGTGGAACTGATCCGCCAGCGGTTTGACCTCTATTACGCAGGTGTCTTCCTCCTGGATGAGACGGGCCGCTGGGCTGTCTTGCGCGCCGGCACCGGTGATGCAGGCCGCCGAATGCTGGAAATGGGCCACAAACTGGAGGTCGGCGGCAAATCTATGATCGGCTGGTGCGTCGCCAACGCCAGAGCCCGCATCGCGCTGGATGTGGGTGCGGAAGCCATCCGCTTTGATAACCCGCTTCTGCCCGAGACGCGCTCCGAGATGGCGCTCCCCCTGATCAGCCGCGGTCGCGTCATCGGCGCAATGACCATCCAGTCCAGCAAGCCCACCGCCTTCACCGACGAAGACATTACCGCCCTGCAGGCGATGGCCGATCAGTTGGCCACGGCGATAGAGAACGCGCGCCTCTTCGCCGAGGCCAGTCAGGCCCTCACCGAAACCCGCGAACTCTTTGAAGCCAGCCGGGATATCGGCGCCGCCACCACGCCGAACGAAGTATCTCAGGCCCTGATCCGCTACGTCTCCCGCCTCGGCCTGGACCTGGCCCGCATCCTGATGCTGGATCCGCCAGGAGACCAGCCCCTGTATGTCGTGATGGGAGATTGCTGGACAGCGGACAAGCGGCCGGTGCATCCTTACGGCACCCGCCTTCCCCTGGCGGACTTCGGGCTGCGCCAGTTCATTCAGCCCACCGAAGCGCTTGTGGTGGAAGATGTCTACAGCGATCCCCGCATAGACGCCCGAGCCCGCACCCTCATAGAAGTCCTGCGCCTGAGATCTTTCATCCTAGTCCCTCTGTCTATCGGTCAGCGGATACTGGGTATCCTGCTGGTAGGACGCGATACCCCCTACGCGTACTCGGAGAAGATGCTTCGGAACCTTTGGACCCTCTGCGGGCAGGCCGCCATCGCGATGGAGAACCTCCGGCTACTGGAGGAGACCCGCCGCCGTGCGGTGGAACTGGAGGCGATCAACGAGATCGGCCGTACGATCAGTTCGGTGTTGGACCCGCAGGCCGTGATGCGGCAAATCGTAGAGATCACCAAGGAGCGCTTTGGGTATTACTTCGTCAACATTATGCTGGTGGAAAATAGCTCGCTGATCCTAGAAGATAGCACGACAGTCGGTCACACTGACCACCGCCTGCAGCCCCGGAGTGTGACCCTGGATGTCCAGCGCCCGGGGATCACCACCGACGCCGTGCGCACCGCTCAGCCGGTGCTGGTCAACGACGTGCTGAGTGACCCCCGCTATATCACCCTGCCGGAATTGGCAGCCACCCGAGCGGAACTGGCCGTGCCTATTGAAGTGAAGGGACGGATCATCGGGGTGCTGGACGTCCAGAGCGACCAGCCGTACGCCTTTACCCAGAGCGATGTGCTTCTGCTGCAATCTCTGGCCAGCCAGGCTGGTGTCGCGCTGGAGAACGCCCGATTGTTCGCGGAAACCGAGGCCGAGGCCCGTCGCCGCGCCCTCATCAGCGCAGTGCTCCAGGTTGCCACTACCACCCTGAAGCCCGATGACCTGCTCCGCCGCGCGGCGGAATCTATTTCCCGCCAACTGGAGATGCCCTCCGCCGTTATGGTGTGGGAACCCGAAAACGATGCGCTGCGAGTTGTCACCGTGCGATCCCCGGACGGGTCCGAACTGCTTCCCCCGCCTTCGGATGAACGGACAGGAATAAGGATGAGGGTGAGCACCGCCACCCCTCTATCAGACGCGCTCTCTCGTCCGGAGATCACGCTCCTCCAGGATATCCCTCGCATAGCCACTGGACGGATGGGAATGCTGGCCCGAGAATGGGGCTTGCTGGATGCTGCCATTGCCCCAATGGTCGCCCGCGGTCAACCGCTGGGCCTGCTGGCCCTGGGCCGGCAGCCTGGTCACCCATCCATTGATTCTGGCGAACTGGACTTCCTGCGTATCGTCGCGGCCAACCTGAGCGTGGCGCTGGAGAACGCCCGTCTCTATCAAGAAGCGGTGGAGACCGCAGAACGGCTCAAGGAGGTGGACCGGCTCAAGTCTCAGTTCCTGGCCAATATGTCCCACGAACTCCGTACGCCGCTCAACTCCATCATCGGTTTCTCCCGGGTCATCCTCAAAGGGATTGATGGCCCCATCACAGACCAGCAACGGCAAGACCTGGAAGCCATCTACAACAGCGGTCAGCACCTGTTGGGCCTGATCAACGATATCCTGGATATCTCCAAGATCGAGGCCGGCAAGATGGAACTCTCCTTTGAGCCGACCGACCTGACCGAGATCATCCGCGGCGTGATGTCCACCGCCATCGCCCTGGTCAAAGACAAGCCCATTGAGTTGCAACAATCCGTTCCGGAAGACCTTCCCATTATCACTGCGGATAGTCGGCGGGTGCGGCAGGTGCTTCTGAATCTGGTCTCCAACGCGGCGAAGTTCACCGACGAGGGCTTCATCCGGGTGGAGGCCCGCACGGAGGGAGACTTTGTCGTCATCTCCGTCTCCGATAGCGGCATCGGTATCCCACCGGAGAAACTTCCCACCATCTTTGAGGCATTCATCCAGGTGGATGCCTCGCCCTCCCGCAAACACGGGGGGACCGGTCTGGGGCTGACCATCAGCAAGTCCTTCGTGGAGTTGCACGGCGGCAGAATGTGGCTAGAGAGTGAGTTGGGGAAAGGCTCTACCTTCACCTTTACGTTGCCCATTCAGGGCCCGCCCCCTCGTCGGGAAGAGCAGGTGCTGACTGAGGAAGCCCCACAACCCGTTGAGGCTGCCCAGAATACAACATCCAGCACGCCCTCCCGACCGGTCCTTTGCGTGGACGATGATGAAGGCGTGATCACCCTCTTCCGCCGGTATCTGGACAAGCAGGGCTATCGGGTCATCGGCCTGACGGACCCGCAACGGGTCGTAGAAGAAGCGAAACGGATTCGCCCCTTTGCTATCACCCTAGACATCATGATGCCGGGCAAAGATGGCTGGCAGGTCATTCAGGAACTGAAGGCGGACCCGGAGACGCGCGATATCCCGGTCATCATATGCAGCATCGTCGCCGAGAAAGGGCGGGGACTGAGCCTCGGGGCAGCCGATTATCTGGTCAAGCCCATCCTGGAACAGGACCTGATCGCCGCGCTGGAGCGTTTGGACCGGGAGGAAGGCTGTCACCGGATTCTGGTCGTGGACGATCAACCGGAAGACCGAAATCTCCTGCGGCGGATCATAGAGAGTCAGGAAGGGTACGAAGTCATAGAAGCCGCCAGCGGTCAGGAAGCCATCCTGATGGTGCGTCAGAAACGTCCCCACATCATCATCCTGGACCTGCTGATGCCGGAGGTGGATGGCTTCGCCGTGCTGGAGGCGATAAAGGCCGACGAATCTACCCGTTCTATCCCCATCATCGTCGTCACAGCGAAAGAATTGACGGAGAAGGAGCGGAATCTGCTGAACCATCGGATTGAGGCATTGATCCAGAAAGGGGTTCTGCAACGGGAGGAGTTGCTGGAAGACGTGGCGGCCGCGCTGAACAAATTGGGACGGGCAACCGCAATTCCCTCGCGATAACAGGGGTTGCGATCGTCAGATAGACCGGGGCAACGGTCTGCCGTCGCCCCGGTCTTTTTTAACGCATCACGCATCACGTGTTACGTATTACGTGTTGCGTATTCCGTCCCTTCCTCCCCTTCCACCAGCGCCCGCAGGGCATAGGTCACCCGGCGGGGGCGGGGAGTGAGGAGTCCCAGGGATTCCCACTCCTGGGCCAGCCGCTGCAGGCGGCGCATAGAAACGCGGTCCCGGAACGCCGCCCGCAGGCGCGCCAGGTCAAACCGTCCCTCCAGATGCTCCAGCGCATACTGTACCAGTTCCCGCTCCAGCGGACCCAAATACGGGAATGACGCCGGTGGGCTGACCTGCGGCGCAATCGCCGCCGCCTGAAGCATCTGCAACCATTGGGCCGCCTCGGCGATCAGATGCCCCATATTGAAGTAGAGCCGGTTGGCCCATTCCGCCATCCCCTGCAGGTCGTGGATGTAGGGCGGGGAGGTCAGCAACGTGCCGTAGGCAGCGAAGGGAAAATCGGCCCGGTTAAATATACCGGCCCGGCCGTTGCTCGCCTGGGCGCGGATAACGTCCCAACGCTCCTCAGTGACGGTGTAATCCAGCCAGAAGTTGACCACCGTCCCCCCAGCCAGTCGCCAGTACCAGGCTGTCCCCAACCGCCCAATGTACCCGGGCACCCGCTGGGCAATTTCTCCAAAGATGACATCGGCCAGACGCAACGCCTGAAACGAAGGATAGAAAAGTGGCGCCATAATCGTCGCTCCCCCCTACCGGCTGAACTCCCGCGCCAGTTGGGATATGCTGATGTGAATCATCGTCGGACGGCCGTGGGGGCAGGTGCGCGGACTGGCACATCGCTCCAGCGCCCGCAGCAACTCCTCCATCTCCTCCCGCGAGAGCACCTGCCCGGCCTTGATCGCCGCCCCCTTGCACACCCGCCGGATGACAGCCTGCTCCACTTCCTCTTCCGTCCCCAACCGCCCCTCCGCCAGCCCCTGGGCGATCTCCATCAGCACTTCCCTCGGGTGCGCGCTCATCATCGCCCCTACCGCGGGCAGCGACCGCACCAGAAAGGTGGTCCCCCCGAACGGTTCCACCTCCAGCCCCAGGCGGCGCAGGACTCCCAAGTTGGCCTCCACCAGTCCTGCCCACTCCAGCGGCACGTCCACCGCCACCGGCTCCAGCAGCGGCTGCGCCGGTACGTCCTCCGACCGCCGCGCCATCATCTGCTCATAGAGCACCCGCTCATGGGCCGCGTGCTGGTCTATCAGGTAGAGGCCATCCGGCCCCTCCGCCACGATGTACGTCGCCCCCACCTGCCCGACCACTCGCAGCATGGGCAGACCGCCCGGAGCGGCCGCGGGCGAAACCAGCGGCATCTGGACGGGTCCTGCCCCTTCCGGCGCCCTCGGGAATAGGGGCGCCCGTTCGGGACCTCGCTCCGGTGGGCGAACCGGGAAGACCGGAGCGGAGACAGTCCCCATCGTCGGGACACCGGCCTCCTCCACCACCGCCTGCCGCACCGCCCGCTGCACGGCCCGGAAAACCGCCTCCCCGTCCCGGAAGCGCACCTCCGCCTTGGCGGGATGGACATTCACGTCCACCTCCTCCGGCGGCACG
>CAKZOY010000165.1 GCA_937138275.1 uncultured Chloroflexota bacterium | reverse complement strand
CGCCGGGGCGATCGGTTACCTGCTGAAAGACGAGGCGCCGGGGGTGATTGTGGATGCGGTGCGGGCGGTGGCGCGCGGCGAAGGGCACTTCAGTCCCGCCGTGGCCCAGAAGGTGCGGGCGTGGATGGAGGGCGCGCGACCTGCTGGGCTGACGGAGCGGGAACTGGAGGTATTGCGCCTGATGGCGGAAGGGCTGAGCAACAGAGAGATCGCCCGGAAATTGTGCGTGACGGAACGGACGGTGGAATTCCACGTGGGCAACGTCCTGAGAAAGGTAGGGGCCGTTTCGCGGGCGGAAGCGGTAGTTTGGGCGAAGGAGCGGGGGATTGTGCCGTAATGGGGAGCGGTGATCATCCGCAATTCCCCAGCGCGCGAGCATTTCGGTCCCCATCCGGGAGTGGCGGCAGGATGCTGGAAGAACAGATGGAACACATCACCTGGTTCATCCCCGGCCGACCGGAGGCGGCGGAGGGGCCGCTGGCCCGCTACCGTCCCCATGTTCCGGTGGGTGCGGTCGCCGAATACATCCGGCAGTTGACCCCGCCGGGCGCGGTGGTGCTGGACCTCTTCTGCCAGGGGCCGACGTACATTCGGGATGTCGTCCAGGCCGGTCGCCGGGCCATCGGCGCCAACAGCAATCCCGTCGGATTGCTCATCGCCGGGCTGGGGCTGGAGGGCATCCCGTCGGGTCTGGAGGCCGCCCTCACCCGCCTGGCGGATGCGCCCAAAGACATCGGTGCCCGAAATGCCCCTGCCGCCCGCCGCTCCGTTCCCCTGCACCGACACATCCTCTCCCTCTACAGAAGCCGTTGCCTCGCCTGCGGAGAGGACGGCACGGCCGAATGGTTCGCCTGGGACCGGGAGGGCCGCTACCCGTATGCCAAGGCCGTCCGCTGTCCCCGGTGTGGTCGTACGCAGGAGGGGCCGACGGACGAGGACGATATGATGACCGCCCGCCGCCTGGACCGGCGCAGTTTTGCCTACTACTTCGCCCTGGACCGGGTCGCGCCTCCCGCACATCCCCAGCGCACCCGTGCCGGGGAACTGGTAGACCTCTACACCCCCCGTAACCTCTCCGCCCTGGTGGACATCCTCATCCGGCTGGAGGGGCTGGACCTGGAGCGCCCCGTTCGCGCCGCGCTCCAGGGGGCGCTTCTGGAGACGATGGACCGGGCCAGCAGTCTGGACCCCCACGGGGAGGAGCGGCATCGCCCCCGAATCCTGCGCTCGCCCGCCCGCTTCCTGGAACGGAACGTCTGGTTTCTGCTGGAGGAGACGGTCGCCCGGATGGGCCGCGGGGACGGCCATCCGCCGGTCCGTCGCGCAGCAGACCTGAAGGCGCTCCTCTCTGACCCTACCCCCGCCTACACGTTGCTCCCGCTCCCCGCCCGCGAACTGGCCCGGCACCTCGCGCCGGGCACCGTCTCCCTGATCCTGGCCGACCCGCCCCGCCCCGACGGGGTCTTCTGGGCGCTCTCCGCCCTCTGGGCGGGCTGGCTCTGGGACTCTCCCGTCGCCCATGCCCTGCGCCCGCTCCTGGGCCGCCGCCGTCTGGAATGGGACTGGCACCAGGAAGCGTTCCAGGCGGCACTGACAGCGGTCGGCCCGCTGCTGGCTCCGGACGGCTATCTGGTTATCCTCTTTGCCGAATCCGAGGAGAACCTCACCGCCTCCGCCTGCCAGGCCGCATCGGCTGCCGGATACGAACTGGTGGGGTGGGGGGCCAGTCCTGAGGTCGGCTGCCGACTGGTCTGGCGCTGGCGCGGCCGGGAGGAATTCCCCCCGCCCGGCGACATCGCCGCCGCAGCCGCCGGGGCGATAGAAGAAACTCTCCGGGCGCGCGTCGAACCGACCTCCCGCGCCCTGCTCCATACCGCCGTCCATGCCGACCTGGCCCGGCGGCGCTGGCATGCCCCCTTCGGCGAGGTGGTCCAGGCGGTGCGGCGCGGGTGGGAGACTCTGGAGTTGGAGATGCCGGACGCAGACCTCTTCTGGCTGCCCGCACTGGACGATTCCCGTGACCTGCCCCTGCCCCTCTCCGATCGGGTGGAGGAGACGGTGCGGACACTGCTGACCCCCCAACGTACCTGGGCAACGGAAGACCTGCTTCGGGCCGTTTACCGTTCTTTGAGCGGCCCGCTTACCCCTGACCCCTCTCTGGTTATGCTCTGCCTGCGTTCCTACGGGGTGGAAGAAAGCGGGGTCTGGCGCCTGCGGGAGGAGGATGACCCGGTCCGGCGAGAGGAGGAACTGGAATCGCTGTGCCGCGACCTGGAGGAACTGGGGCGGCGGCTGGGGTTCCGCCTGGCCCGCGGCCGCGGCTGGGACTTGCGCTGGCGGGACCGGAAGCAGGACGTCTATCTCTTCCGAATTTCGGCGACCGCGACCCTGGGGCCCATTCTGGCTCCGAAACCTGCCATCCCCCGCGGAGGGCGTCCCTGTCTGGTCATCCCTGGTGGACGGGCGGAACTGGTGGCGGAGAAACTCCGGCGCGACCCGCGCCTGGCCCGCGCCGCGCGCGCGGCCGGATGGCAGTTCGTCAAATTCCGTCACCTCCGCCGCCTGATCGCCGAAGGGGTCAGCCGCCAGGCCTTCGCAGTGATGCTGGGCCTGGACCCCACCACCGGCCCCCGCGGGGTGCAAATCCCGTTGTGGTAATTCGGATTCTACAAGGGGAGAGGGAAATGGGGTTTCTGGGGCGGCGGCGAAGCCGCCGCCCCCAAAACCCCTCTCTTCCCCCTCTCCCCCGCCCGAAGGGCAAGGGGGAGAGGGGGGGAAGGGGGGTGAGGGGGATAAAGGGAAACCCTGTAACTCGGAACGAACGCTCAGATTCCCACCAGGGCAAGAGGTGGGATACGACTTTATGAGAATCAACAACCCAAAGGCCACAAAGGCCAACGTTTATGAGTTCTCTCTGTGTTCTCCGCGCCCTCCGCGGTAAACAAACAATCCGTGTCTATCCACATCCAGCGCCCTATCTCTACAGGAGGAAACCATGCACGGCTATCTCGGCAGGATTCTGCGGGTAGACCTCACCGAAGGTCGGATATGGGATGAGCCGCTGAACGAAGACTACGCCCGCCGCTTCGTCGGCGGGAGCGGGTTGGCGGCCCGTTACCTCTACGATATGGCGGACGCCGCCACCGATCCCCTGGGGCCCGAAAATCCCCTCATCCTGATGACCGGCCCGCTGGTGGGGACGGCGATGCCCTCGGCGGGACGGCTGAGCGTCTGCGCGCTCTCCCCCCTCACCCGCATCTGGGGGGAATCCAACACCGGGGGCTTCGTGGGGCCGGAACTCCGCTTCGCCGGATACGACGGGGTCATCATCACCGGCCGCGCCGAAAAGCCCGTCTGGCTGTCCATCGTCCGGGGGGAGGCCCGCCTCCACGACGCCGCCGACCTATGGGGGCTGGACTCCTACGCCACCCAGGAGCGGGTGCGGGAGAAACAGGAAGACCCCAAAGCGCGCGTCCTCTGCATCGGCCCGGCGGGCGAACGGTTGGTCAAGATGGCCGCAGTGATGAACGACCACGGCCGCGCCGCCGGACGTACCGGCATGGGGGCCGTCATGGGCTCCAAAAACCTCAAAGCGATCGCCCTGCGCGGCGACCTCTCCGTCCCTCTGGCCGACCCGGACGGATTCAAGGAGACGGTGCGCGCCGTCCATGCCGCCACCCAGGAGGACATGGCCGCCGAAGCCCTGCGTCTGGCCGGGACGGCCAGTTACGTGGATATGGCCCTGATGTTCGGCGATATGCCCATCCGCTACTACCGGCAAGGGGAGTGGGAGGAGGGGGGAAACCTCTCCGGCGTCCTCCTGGCCGACCAGTACCTGAACCGGTCCATGGCCTGCTACCGCTGCCCCATCGCCTGCGGCCGGGAGACGCGCGCCCCCCGCTACGGCCTGGAGAAGGTGGACGGTCCCGAATACGAGACCCTCGGCGCGCTGGGGACACTGGTGATGGTGAGCGACCTGGAGGACGTCATCTACGCCGGGCACCTCTGCAACGTCTACGGGATGGATACCATCAGCGTCGGCTGCACCATCGCGCTGGCCTGCGAACTCTTTGAGCGGGGGATCATCACCCCGACCAATACGGGCGGGCTGGAAATCCGCTACGGCGACGCCGCCACCGTCCACCGCCTGATTGAGATGACCGCCCGCCGGGAGGGGTTCGGCGACCTGCTGGCGGAGGGGAGCGCGGCGCTGGCGGAACACTTCGGCGTGCCGGACCTCGCCGTTGTCGTCAACCGGCTGGAGGTGCCTATGCACGACCCGCGCGCCTTTGTCGGGCTGGCAGTGACCTACGCCCTCTCCCCCCGCGGCGCCTGCCACATGGAGGGGGACATGTACGGCGTGGATACCGGTCAGGGTCCGGCGGTGGAACTGGGGATCATCCCCGGGGACCGCCTTGAGATAACGGAGGAGAAAGGGCGCATCGCCGCGCGCCAGCAGGCCTGGCGCAACCTGTATAACTCCATAATTCTCTGCCAGTTTCAGAACCCCGGGGTGGAGCGGGTGTTGGCGGCGCTGAACGCGGCCACCGGATGGGGCTGGTCGCCGGAGGACCTGCTGGCGGCCGGGAAGCGCATTGTCACCCTGAAGCGGGTGGTCAACATGCGCCGGGGCGTCACCCGGGCCAGCGACCGTCTCCCGACTCTGCTTCTGGAGCCTCTGGATTCGGGCGGGGCAGCGGGCGTGGTCCCCGACCTGGCGGCCCTGCTGGCCGGCGCCTACGCCGAATACGACTGGGACCCGCAGACCGGCGCCCCGACGGAGGCCGCCCTGCAGCCCCTGGGGCTGGGATGAGAGACGACGGGGGCGGGCGGCGGCTTCGCCGCCGCCCGCCCACCCCCACTCTGACAGGTTTTCAGGGAGGTTTCCTATGCCCAAACGAGATGTTGTCGGGATCATCCTGGGCGGTGGGCGCGGAACCCGCCTCTATCCGCTGACCAAGGCGCGGGCCAAGCCCGCCGTCCCCATCGCCGGGAAGTACCGCCTCATTGACATCTCCATCAGCAACTGCATCAACTCGGGCATCACCCGCATCTTCGTCCTGACCCAATTTATGACCGCCTCGCTGCACCGTCACGTCTACCAGACCTACAAGTTTGACGTCTTCTCCGATGGGTTCGTGGAACTGCTTCCGGCGGAGCAGACGCTGACCAGCGACGCCTGGTATCAGGGGACGGCCGACGCGGTCCGGCGGCAACTCCACCGCATCCTTCCCCACAAGTCCAAGGACGCGCTGATCCTGGCGGGCGACCATCTGTACCGGATGGATTACGGCGAATTCGTGGCCCATCACCGCCAATGCCGGGCCGACGTCACGATCGCCGTCCTGCCGGTATCGGCGCAGGACGCGCCCCGCTACGGCATCCTCCAGACCGACGCCGAGGGGCGGATCGTCGCCTTTGCGGAAAAGCCCCGAGACCCGGAGGTGCTGGAGGGATTGGTGAGCCGTCCGGGCACGGAGAAGCCCTTTCTGGCTTCTATGGGCATCTACGTTTTCCGGCTGGACGTGCTGGCCCGCTTGCTGGAGGAGGTCTCCGGCGACGACTTCGGCAATCACATCATTCCGGCGGCCGTTCAGACGGTGCGGGTATACGCGTTTCCCTTTGATGGGTACTGGGAGGATATCGGGACCATCCGGTCGTTCTACGAAGCGAATCTGGCGCTGACGCAGCCCGACCCGCCCTTTGATTTCTACGACCCGCGCCGGCCGATCTACACCCGTTCCCGCTTCCTGCCGGCCTCGCGGATAGACGGCTGTCGGCTGGAGCGGACGGTGGTGGCCGATGGCTGCCGCCTCTACGACGCCGACCTGGAGGAGTGCGTCATCGGGCTGCGGAGCATCATCCGTCCCGGCTCCCGCCTGCGCCAGGTGGTGATGATGGGCGCCGATTTCTACGAGGACGAGGATCAGCGGGCCGAGAACCGGCGTCTGGGACGCCCTCACCTGGGGATCGGGCGCAATGTCTCCATAGAGCGGGCCATCATAGATAAAAACGCCCGCATCGGCGATAGCGTGATCATCCGCTTCCATCAGGGAGAACCGGACCGGGATGAGGAGTTGTACGTCATCCGGGACGGCATCGTTGTGATCCCGGAAGATACCACGATCCCTGAAGGGATGGTGATTTAGATAATCCCCAGGGCACAGGTCAGGGGGAGAGGGTTTTTGGTCAGAAAGCCCTCGCCGTAGGCGGCGGGAATCATCATCCCGTAGTACCGGGCGACGATTTCCACCGCGAAGAGGATGGGCGCGTACTGGGACCCGTGGGCCTGGAGGGCCTGCTGCTTGATCCCGTAGACGTCGGTAATATCCAGGACGAAGTGGGGACGGAGGGGCCGCTGGAAGGAGAGCGGGAACATGATGTGGCGCGGTTGCGGGATGATCGGCTCGTACTGCGGGAAGAGCGCCGGACGGGTGGAAAGAAACACGGCCCGCTCCACCAGACGCGCCGTCGCCACGTGGTCCGGATGATGGTCGTCCTCATGCGGCGAGAGGACCAGGCGGGGACGCCATCGCCGCAGGAACTCCACAATGCGCAGCGTGTTCTCGTAGTTGAATTCTATCCGCGCATCGGGAAGGTCTAAAATTTGAAACGCATCTACCTCCAGAATATCGGCGGCCGCTTCCGCCTCGGCGCGCCGCGTCTGGGGATCGCCAAACGTCCCCATTTCCCCCTGAGTCAGGACGAGAATCCCTGTGCGCAGACCGCGCTGTTTTGCTTTGATCAGCAGTCCTGCGCACCCGATCTCGGCATCGTCCGGATGGGCACCGATCGCCAGAATGTCTACGGTGATTTCTTCCGTGCTCATCAGACCTCCTCAGGGCGGAACGCCACTCCGCTGCGCTTCGGGGTGGGTTGGAAACCCGCCCCTCCCACGAACAGCCCCCGGAGGGGGTGTCTTGCAGGGTAGGTTTTTTTATCTCCCAGCGAGCGAGGGGTAAAAGGAAGATTTTTTGATTGGGCGGCGAAGCCGCCCAATCAAAAAATCTATTTCTTCCCCGCTTTGCTGGGGGCGATATCGCGTTTTCGCCTGACCGTAAACGGTCAGAAGGATGCCCACAAGGGGCATCC
>CAKZOY010000164.1 GCA_937138275.1 uncultured Chloroflexota bacterium | reverse complement strand
AGCCCGTTGGCTTTTGCCCTGCCAGCGGCCTTTTCAAAGGGCACAGCCGCCAATTTTTGTTTTATAACTTAAAATTTGCCATTGTCAATCTAACCACCGATCCTGATGGGGAATATTGTACGATAAACATTTGCAAAAGCCAAGTTGACAATCCTTGTGTGACTTTAGGCTTGGAATACTGGATGAAAAAGGGCTATGCCGCTGTTAACTCGTGACCTGTTAGACCTTAACCGCTTTATATCCTCGTGGGAGACCGTCCGTCGCGGACAGGCTTACTACACTGAGGGGCGGGTCACCATCACCAGTTTTGACGGCGAATCGGCGACCTGCTCCGTCCGGGGCACCGGGGACCGCTACACCGTCGTCCTGAAAGCGGTGGAGAGGAACCGTCTCTCCACTTCCTGCACCTGTCCCTACGCCGCCAAAGGGAAAACCTGCAAGCACATCATCGCCGCTATCCTGGCGGTGCGCGAGCACCTCAAGACGGTAGAAAACCGCTGGGATTACCGCCTCCAGCGAGTACTGGAACAGACGCCAAAGCACAAGGCCGGCATCCAAAAAGCCGAGCCCTACGTTCTCCTCTATGGCCTCCTTGTGGGGGAAACCAGCGCGTCTCTTTCCCCCTACATCATCCGCGCAGCCCAATGGTCCCAGACCCCCCGGGAACCGCTATCCCCGGAGGCATTTAACCAGTACCTGGAACTCAACCGATCCTGGCGAATCCTGGCGACACGGGTCTCCGCCGCGCTGGACCCCTACGCCTGCCTCAACCTGCCGCCGGAGGCTGTCCAGACCTGCAACCTGATCATAGAAACGTACCCGTACTATTACGGTTATCAATACCGCCCCAACTTCCCCAACTACCTGTTGATCCTGGCCCGTCAGAATGCCCCCGTGTTTCGGGTGACCTCCAGCGGTCACTTCCGCGAGCGGCTGCATCTGCTGGACCAGCCCGTCACCCTGGAAGTCTCCGTTATCCGCTCACGGGATGGCCTCACGATGGACATCGGAGGGCGCATGGAGGGTGAGGTCTTCTCTGCCCTGAAGAGCACCTTCCGCGTCATCTCCACCCAGCCGGCCTGGGCGCTCCTGGGAAACTATGTGATACCCGTTGCCAATCCAGAGGTCCTGGACCTTGTCCCCCACCTCTCCATTACGATCCCCTTATCGGACGAAGCGGTTTTCCGGGAACGCTTCCTCCCTCGCCTGGCCGAACGGTTGCCCCTGCGCGGGGACGTCGTAGAGGTGCAGGAGATCGTCGCCGATCCCGTTCCCCGCCTCTACCTGCGAGAAGAAGAAGGGACGTTCCGCGCCACCCTGGCCTTCGGCTATGGGGACTACGAGGTAGAATACGACCCGAAAGCGCCTCCCGTGCACGCGATTAACGAACCGGGGACGTGGTCTATCGTCCGGATTCACCGTCAACAGGCAAGAGAGAAGGATTACCACCAGTTGCTCACCGACGTCCGCTACGGCCTGAAACGGGCCGGGTACGAGTTCGGCCCCGCCGCCTTTCAACTGCGCGCCCGTACCCATCCGCTGGACTTCCTCACCAAATGTATCCCGTTACTTGCCGAAGCCGGTTTTGAGATTTACGGCCAGGAAAACCTGAAATCCGCCCGTCTGAAGCGGGCTACCCCGGTCCTGCGCGTATCTATCTCCTCCGGCATAGACTGGTTTGACATAGAGGCCGTCGCGGTGTACGACGACCAGACCGTCTCCCTCAAAGAAGTTCTGAAGGCCATCCGCCGGGGGGAGCGGTACATCAAACTGGCCGATGGCACCTTCGGTCAGATTCCCGAAGAGTGGCTTCAGCGCTACAAGCACCTCTTCGGAATGACCGAGGAGACGGAGAGAGGGGTACGCGTCCGCGATACGCAACTGGCCCTGCTGGAGCCCCTGCTGACCGACGCGGCCGAAGTCCAGGCTGCGCAGGACTTTCAGGAACGGCGGGAGCGACTGCGCACGTTTGAGAAAATCGTCCCGCAACCGCTGCCCCAGGGTTTTCGGGGCGAACTCCGCCCGTACCAGAAGGCCGGAGTGGACTGGTTGCACTTCCTGCACGAGTACCGTTTCGGGGGCATCCTGGCCGACGATATGGGCCTGGGCAAAACGATCCAGGTCCTGGCCTTCCTGCAGTCCCTGAAAGAGCGGGGAGAGGCCGAACGGGCGTCCCTCCTGGTGGTCCCGAAATCCCTGCTGGTCAACTGGCAGCGGGAGATCGCTCGCTTCACACCCGAAATGCGCGTCCTGGAGTTTACCGGCGCCGGGCGGAAAAAAGACCCGTCCATCTTTGACCAGTACGACCTTATCCTGATCACCTACGGCACGATGCTGCGGGATGTGGAGTTTCTGCGTTCGTATCGTTTCCACTACGTCATCCTGGACGAATCGCAGGCGATCAAGAACCCGCTGGCTAAAACGTCGCGGGCGGCCCGCCTGCTCAACGCCGACCATCGGCTGGTGATGACCGGCACCCCGGTGGAGAACACTACCTTTGAACTCTGGTCGCAGGTCGCCTTTGTCAACCCCGGCCTGCTGGGCAGCCTGGATTACTTCAAAGAGGCCTTCGCCAATCCGATAGAGAGCGAGCGGAACGAAGACGCAGCGAACTTTTTGAGGAAACTGGTTTACCCCTTCATCCTGCGGCGGACGAAGGCGCAGGTGACGCCGGAACTGCCGCCGCGCACCGAACGGGTCCTCTTCACCGACCTGGAGCCCGACCAGCGCAAAATTTACAACCGGGTGCGCGACTATTATCGGGCCGAGTTGCTGCGCCTGATAGAGCGGAGCGGGATGGACGACGCCCGGATGCGCATTCTGGAGGGGCTGCTGCGGTTGCGACAGGTCTGCATCCATCCGGCGCTGGTGGAGCCGACGTACCGGGGCGAATCGGCCAAGTTTGAGTTGCTGACCGAAATTCTGGACACCCTGCTGGCGGAAGGACACAAGGCCCTGGTCTACTCCCAGTTCGTGGAGGTGCTCAAACTGGTGCGGAAGCACCTGGACGAGCGCGGCGTTCGCTACGCCTATCTGGACGGTCAGACGCGCGATCGTCACGGTCAGGTGGACCTGTTCCAGAACGACCCGAATGTGCCGTTTTTCCTGCTCAGCCTGAAAGCGGGCGGGGTGGGGCTGAACCTGACGGCCGCGGAGTACGTCATCCATCTGGACCCGTGGTGGAATCCGGCGGTGGAGATGCAGGCCGCCGACCGGGCCCACCGGATCGGTCAGGAGCACCCCGTATTTATCTATAAATTCATCGCCCGCGATACGGTGGAGGAGAAGATTCTGCAACTGCAGGAGCAGAAGCGGGGCCTGGTGGAGCAACTGATCAGCGCCGAGAGCGGATTTTTCAAGAGCCTCACCCGGGAAGACGTGGAGGTGTTGTTCAGTTAAGGTCCCAGGAAAGGGGGGTTGTGGGGGCGGCGAAGCCGCCCCACAACCCCGCTTTCCCTTATCTCGCGGGCATGTTGCTCCCCGAAAGGGATTTGCTGCACAAGCCTCTTCAGCGACCCCCTTGACTTTCCCCCGGATTGTGCTATCCTCTCCACCCAGAAACCCATGGATCAGAAAGGGACACGTTGGGGAGTGCTGGTGGCGACCGGAGGGGTCGCCCTGCTGCTTCTGGTCGTGGTGATCGGGCTACTGGGCCGGGAACCCGTCCTACTATCTCCTCCGGTCCCTTCTCCGACGCCCACCTGGGCCGACCCCCCGGTTGCCATAGTGGATGGTCAGCCCATCGGGTTGAATTTCTGGGCCGAGGCGGTGCTGCTGGATCGGGCGATGAGCCGCCTGGCGGGCATCCCGGCCCCCGCGCCGCAGGAGACCTTAGACCGGCTCATCAACGAAGTCCTCGTCCTGCGCGCTGCCCCCCAATCGTCGCCGGGCCGGGAGGAAGTGGAGGCCCGCATCGCCGCGCTGGAGGCTGCCTGGGGGGCCACCGACGAGCAGGTTGCGGCGACGCTGGGCGAGTTCGGCCTGGACCGCGCCGCGCTGGAGCGGGCCGTCGCCCGGCTGATGATGGTTCAGCAAGCCCAGACCGCGCTGGAATCCCAGGGGACGCCCATCCAGGACTGGCTGACGCGCCAGAGGAGCCGGGCGCGCATCGTCACCTACCCCGAACGGATGCGGGTCTCTTTTGTCATCCCCACCCCCACCGCTTCTCCGACCCCCCCTCCCACTCCCGAAAGCGTCCAGGCGCCCGATTTCACCCTGGAGCGGGCTGGCGGCGGCACCCTTACCCTCTCGGAACAGATGGCCCGCGGGGCTGTTGTCCTGATCTTCTTCCAGAGATGCGGTTGAGGGCCGGACCGGACGCAACTCGTGGAGTTGCAACAACGGTACGGAGAATTTCAGGCGCGCGGAGCGGAGGTCATCGCGCTGGCCGTGGCGCCGCGGGAGGCAGTAGAGGGCGTTCGCTCCGCCATCGGGGCGTCCTTCCCCATCCTCGCCGACCCGGAACACCGCGCCGCGGAACTGTACGGGGTCTATAATTTGCTGGGAGACGGGCTGGCCGCGCCCTCAGTCTTCGTGGTACAGGACGGTCGCATCCTCTGGGCCTACGTGGGGCAGAATAGCGCCGACCGCCCTCCCGTGGACGAAATCCTGGCCCATCTGCCGGGCCCATAACTCGCCCTGATCCCTCCCCCCGGACGAGTTTGTACCCCACCGGACGCCGGTCCCCACTCCCCCTCACTTGCCCATCTTCTCTCCCGGTGCTATAATCCCATCGGTATGGAGAGAAATCGCAATCCCTATCGGACATCTTCCACAACAACGCGCCAGATACCGGTTGCGGGACGGGGGACATCTGCGACGCAACCGGTTCGGACGACGGCGCGCGGCAACCGTCTGGCTATGGCGTTCTTCATCGTCGCCCTGGTCGTCTTTTTGCTGTTCTTCTTCGCCTTCGCGGCGGTCATCACCGGTTACGCCCTCATCGCGGCTCAGTTGCCGCCTCCGGAAGAACTGGTCGCCCGCCAATCCCCTTTCGTCAGTTCCAAAATCTACGCTCGCGACGGCTCCCTCCTCTACGAGGTGGTGGACCCCCACGGAGGTCGCCGGACCTACGTTCCGCTGGACCGCATCTCCCCGTACCTCATCCAGGCGACCATCGCCACCGAGGATGCCGACTTTTACCGGCATCCCGGCTTTGACCCCGTCGCCCTGCTGAAGACCATCTACCGCAACCTCCGCGCCGGGGAGATCGTCTCCGGAGGCTCCACCATCCCTCAGCAACTGGTGCGCGCCCTGTTGCTTCCCCCGGAGGAGCGATTCCAGCGCTCCGGTTGGCGCAAGATTAAAGAAATCATCCTGGCCTACGAGGTCACCCGCCGCTACCCGCGCAACACCATTCTGGAAATTTATCTGAACGAAATCTACTACGGCAATCTGGCCTACGGGATAGAAGCAGCCGCCGAGACCTACTTTGGGGTTACCGCTGCCGAACTGAGCCTGGCCCAGGCGTCCTTCCTGGCTGGCCTCCCCCAATCTCCGGCGACCTACGACGTCTTCGCCGGAGGGAGGGAACGGGCGCTGGCCCGTCAGAAAGACGTCCTGCGGCTGATGGTCAAGGAGGGGTACATCACCCAGACCCAGGCCGACGCCGCAGCCGCCGAGATGGCTGCGTACGAGTTCCGCCCGTGGGTCCCGCAGGACAAAATCCCGGCCCCTCATTTTGTGATATACGTGCGCCAACTGGTGGAGAAGATGTACGGCCCCGAAGTGCTCTACCGGGGCAGCGGCCTGCGCATCTACACCACGCTGGACCCGGGCCTGCAGTCTATGGCCGAACAGATCGTCGCCCAGTATGTCGCCGCTCTGGCGGACCACAACGCCCACAACGGGGCTCTGGTCGCCATAGACCCCGCCACCGGCTACGTCTTGGCGATGGTGGGAAGCGCCGACTTCTACAACGAGGAGATTGACGGGCAGGTGAATATGGCCGTCTCCCCCCGCCAGCCCGGTTCGGCCATCAAGCCCCTGACCTACGTGGCGGCCTTTGAGCGGGGATGGACCCCCGCCACCCTGATCTGGGACCTGCAGACGGCCTTCCCCGACGGCGTCAACCCGCCCTACGTCCCCCGCAACTACGACGGGCGCTTCCACGGGCCGGTGCTGGTGCGCAGTGCGCTGGCGAATTCCTACAACATCCCGGCCGTGAAAACCCTGCAATTCATCGGCATTCCGGCCCTTAAGGAGATGGCCGCCCGCCTGGGCATCACCACCCTCACGCGGGAGGATTACGGGCTCAGCCTCACCCTGGGCGGGGGCGAGGTGCCGCTGCTGGAACTGACCGGGGCGTGCGCGGTCTTCGCCAACGGTGGGGTACGGGTGCCGCCGACGCTCATCCTGCGCATTGAGGACAATCAGGGGAGGGTGTTGCTGGATAACAGCCAGCCCCAGGGACAACAGGTCATCCGGGCCGAGCACGCCTATCTCATCACCAGCATCCTCTCCGACCGACAAGCGCGCTGCCCGGCCTTCGGTTGCCCCAACGCGCTGGAACTCTCCCGCCCCGCGGCCGCCAAGACCGGCACCACCAACGACTACCGCGACGCCTGGACCATCGGCTACACCCCCGACCTGGTGGTAGGCGTCTGGGTGGGGAACGCCGACTACACTCCGATGGACCGGGTCGCTGGCTCCCTGGGCGCTGCCCCCATCTGGCACGACTTTATGGAGGCCGCGCTCCGGGGCAAGACGGTGCGGGATTTCCCCAGGCCACCGGGGATCGTGGAGATGGAAATCTGCGCCGATTCGGGGACGCAGCCCAGCCCGTATTGCCCGCGCCGCAAGATGGAAATCTTCGCTGCCGACCAGCCCCCCCTGGGGCCGGAGCACGACTGGTACCAGTGGTGCAACGGGCAGGTGATGGTCGTCATCAACGACCCCCAGGGCTGGGAATGGGCCCAGACCCAGGATTGGGGCGGGTTACCACTGGCCCCTCTGGGCGCGTGCCTGCCGGAGCAGGGCGAGGTCACGATGTACATCTCCTTCCCCTCCCCCGGTGCCACCGTCTATGGGGTCGTGGGGATTATGGGGACGGTCTACATGCCCAATTTTGACCACTACAACGTGGAGTACGGCCTGGGGGAGAACCCGATCGGCTGGGGATGGATCAGCGGGCCACACCTCTCCCCGGTGCGGGACGGCCAGATTACCGTCTGGGACACCTCGCTCCTGGCACCAGGGGTCTACACGGTTCGGGTGACGGCCTGGGACCGCCTGGGGCGCACCTACGAAGCGCGCGTCCAGTGCGTTGTGGCGCCGCCCCCCACCGATACCCCCGCCCCGCCGACGGATACCCCGACCCCCGTGCCGACGGCGACCCCCACGGTCGCTCCGCCGCCGACGGATACCCCGACCCCTGTGCCGACGGCGACCCCCACGGTCGCTCCGCCGCCGACGGATACCCCGACGCCCGTCCCGCCACCGACGGAGACGCCCACAACCGGACCAAGCCCGCCGGCCCCGTCGCCGTAATGAAGTTTGGCCTTGTTGAATCTCGTAAAGTCGTATCACCGCCTTCCGGCGAAGTCTCAAAAAGTCATACCACCCCTATGGGTTGAATCCGGCTTGTGACTCCAGAAGAGTGCGATTCTCTGGAGGATTGACATTTCCCCTCCCCCTACCCCCTCCCCATTGAGGGCGGACGATCCGTCCGCCTCTACCGCCGCACGGGGAGGGGGGATGGAAATGGGGTTTTTGGGGCGGCGGC
>CAKZOY010000163.1 GCA_937138275.1 uncultured Chloroflexota bacterium | reverse complement strand
TGCAATCTGCAATTTGCAATCTGCAATTCGCTCGGAGGCCGAAAGGAATGGACCTGGATCAGGAATTTGAACTGGAATCTATGGCGCCCGCCGAGATGGATGAGCGGGTGGTGGAGATTAAACGGGTTGCGAAGGTCATCAAGGGCGGACGCCGGTTCGCGTTTCGTGTGACCGCGGTGGTGGGTGACCATCAGGGCCGCGTGGGGATCGGCGTGGGGAAGGCCCGCGCGGTCCCCGATGCCATCCGCAAGGCCACAGAGCGCGCCCGTCGGGATATGGTCACCATCCCCCTGGTCGGGCGGACGATTCCCCACGATGCCATTGGGGAGTGCGGTGGCGCGCGGGTGCTGATTAAGCCCGCCTCCCCCGGCACCGGGGTCATCGCCGGTGGCGGGGTGCGGGCCATCCTGGAGGCCGCGGGCGTTCAGGATGTGTTGACCAAGTCTATGGGCAGTTCCAGTATGCTGAACGTGGTGAAGGCGACGATGGAGGCCCTGAAGCAACTGCGCTCCTATGAGGAACTGGCGCGGGAGCGAGGCCTGCCCGAATCCCGGGTGATGCCATTCTGGATGCGAGGGCGATGAACGGGGAAAAGTCAAAGGTTCTGCGCATCACGCTGGTCCGTAGCCCCATCGGCTACGCCAGAGACCAGAAAGCGACCGTCCGGGCGCTGGGGTTGCGCCGTCTCCATCAGACGGTGGAAAAGGCCGACACCCCCGTGATTCGGGGCATGGTGGCGAAGGTCCAGCATCTGGTGAAAGTGGAAGAGGTTAAGGGATGAAACTGCACGAGTTGCAACCGGCTGAGGGTGCTAAGAAACGCCGCAAACGAGTGGGGCGCGGTATCGCGGCGGGGCAGGGGAAGACCGCCGGGCGCGGTACGAAGGGGCAGAAGGCCCGCAGCGGTGGGAGCATCCCCCCCTACTTTGAGGGTGGGCAGTTGCCCCTGGTGCGCAAACTCCCCTTCGCGCGGGGCGTCGGTTTCCGTAACCCCTGGCGCGTGCGCTTCACGCCCGTCAACGTGGACCAGTTGGACCGGTTCGCCCCGGGGAGCGTGGTTACTCCGCAAACACTGGCGCAGGAGGGCCTGATTCGCGACCCCGAGGAGTGGGTGGTCATCCTGGGGCGTGGGGAACTGAATACCCCATTGACGGTCAAAGCCCACCGCTTTTCCGCCAGCGCGCGAGAGAAGATTGAGGCCGCGGGCGGCACGGTGGAGGAGTTGCCCTGGCAGCGAGGCGGTTACCGGACACGATAAGGAGCGACGATGATTCAGGCAGTACGCGACGCGCTGAGGCTTCCCGACTTGCGGCGGCGGATATTCTATACGCTGCTGATCCTGGTCATCTTCCGCGCCGCTTCCCATGTGCCGGTGCCCGGAATAGACCGGGAGGCACTGCGCAGTTTGACCGGCGGCGCAGCCCAGTTGGTCAGCATCCTGGACCTGCTCTCCGGCGGCGCAGTGGCCGAGTACTCCGTTCTGGCTAACGGAGTCTACCCGTACATTAACGCGTCCATCATCATCCAGTTGCTGGTCCCGGTCATTCCGGCGCTGAAGCGGCTGAGCGAAGAGGAGGGGGGGGCCGGACGGCGCAAGTTGAATCAGTTGACGTACTACCTGACCATTCCGCTGGGTATGCTTCAGGCGTGGGGCCAGGCTCAGTTGTTCAACGCAGCGGCAGCCCGCCCGGTCCTACCGAACTTCGGCTTTGACCAGCCCGCGCATATCCTGCCGACCATCTCCGTTCTGATCGCGATGACGGCTGGGACGATGTTCGCCATCTGGTTGGGCGAATTGATCACCGAGCAGGGCATCGGCAACGGCCTCTCGCTCATCATCTTCGGCGGGATCGTCGCCCGGACGCCGTACAATGTGGCCCGCATCTACACGACCGATGGAATTCTGGGCATCTTCTTCTTCCTGCTTATCACGGCGCTGGTTGTCTTCGTCATCGTGTACGTCCATGAAGGGGAGCGGCGCATCCCGGTACAGTACGGCAAGCGCGTGCGGGGCCGTCGGATGTACGGGGGCGGCAGCACCTACATCCCCCTGCGGGTCAACATGGCCGGGATGATCCCGCTCATCTTTGCCCAGTCCATTCTGACCTTCCCGGCGGTGATCGCCCAGTTTATGGTGAACTCGCCTAACGCGGGGGTAGCCCGCTTCGCCGCCGACGTGATGAACTTCTTCAGCGGGCACACGGTGGAGTGGTACACGACGCTTCTCTACGCCGTCCTCTACTTCTCCGCCGTTGTCGGTTTCACGTATTTTTACACCTTCGTTCTGGTGGAGCAGCAGAATCTGCCGGAGAACCTGCAGAAGTACGGGGGCTTCATTCCCGGCATCCGTCCGGGCAAGCAGACGGCGGACTTTATCAACGGTATTTACAAGCGGATCACGCTCTTCGGTGCGCTCTTTCTGGGTGGGGTGGCGGTCCTGCCCTTCATCATCCAGTTGTTGTTGAACACGAACGTGTTGCTCATCACATCTGCGGGGCTGCTCATCGTCGTCGGCGTCGTGGTGGACACGATGCGGCAACTGGAGGCCCAGTTGCTGATGCGGCACTACGAAGGGTTCATCCGGTAGGCGTCGGAACTAAGATGGGATGCCGTATCGTATTGCTGGGAATGCCCGGAGCGGGCAAAGGAACGCAGGCAGATCAACTGGCCGAGGCGCTGGGCATCCCCCACATTGCCAGCGGCGACCTGTTCCGGGAGCACCTCCATCAGGGGACGGAACTGGGGCGCCTGGCGCAGGGGTACATGGACCGCGGCGAACTCGTCCCCGATGAGGTGACCATCGGGATGATTGCCGAGCGGATCGCCCGCCCGGACTGCGCTGAGGGGTTCATCCTGGACGGTTTCCCGCGGACGGTGGCGCAGGCGGAGGCGCTGGGACGTCTCCTGAGCCAGAACGGGACAAGGCTGGATATGGTCGCCCTGATCCGGGTGCGGGAAGAGGTGGCCCTGGCCCGGCTGGCGGGCCGCTGGACCTGCCGGAACTGCGGAGCGGTCTACCACACGCTGTTTAACCCGCCCCGCCAGGCCGGGGTATGTGACGCCTGCGGCGGCGAACTCTACCAGCGCTCCGACGAGACCGAGGAGGCGCACCGCCGCCGCCTGAAGGTCTACCAGGAACAGACGGCGCCCCTGGTGGAGTACTATCGCCGGATCGGACTGCTGGTGGAGATAGACGGCGAACAGTCCATTGACGACGTCCAGGCCGACCTGCGGGCGACTGTGGAAACCGCTTGTGGCTAATGATTCACATCAAGTCGGCCTCGGAAGTTAAGAAAATACGCCAGGCCTGCCGGATCGTGGCCGAGGTCCTGGAACGGATGCGCGATTGGGTCGCTCCGGGCGTCACCACGGTGGAACTGAACCAGAAAGCGGAGGCCCTGATCCTTCGGCGGGGCGGCATCCCGTCCTTTAAGGGCTACCCGCCGGGCAGTCCCTATCCCTTTCCCGCCGTCATTTGTACCTCCGTCAACGAAGAACTGGTGCATGGGATTCCCGGGCCGCGGGTGCTGAAGGAAGGGGACATCATCAGCATAGACGTTGGCGCAATCTACGATGGCTATCACGGGGATGCCGGGATCACGCTGCCGGTGGGGGAAGTGAGCGAAGAGGCGCGCCGGTTGCTGGAGGTGACGGAGGGCGCTCTCTATGCGGGGATCGCCCAGGCGCGAGCGGGCAACCGCGTGGGCGATATCTCGGCGGCCATCCAGAACTTTGTGGAATCCCGCGGCTACAACGTTGTGCGGGAGTACACGGGCCACGGGATCGGCCGCCAGATGCACGAGGACCCCCAGATTCCCAACCATGGGGAGCCGGGACGGGGCCCGCTGCTCCGGCCGGGGATGACCCTGGCGATAGAGACGATGGTCCTGGCAGGCGATTGGCGGGTGCGGACGCTGGAAAACCACTGGACGGTGGTTCCGGTGGACGGCAAATTGACAGCCTACTTTGAGCATACCGTCCTGGTGAGGGATGGGGAAGCGGAGATTTTGACCCGGTGGGGGGAGTAGGGAGTAAGGAGTA
>CAKZOY010000162.1 GCA_937138275.1 uncultured Chloroflexota bacterium | reverse complement strand
CCCCCGCCCCAACTACCCACTACCGACTCCCCACTACCGACTCCCGACTTCCGACTACCGACTCCCGACTTCCGACTCCCGACTACCGACTTCCGACTTCAACTCACCTCCCCTTCGCCCGAAGCCCATATCTCCGCGACCCGCCGGGCCAGCAGGCGGTGCTCCGGTTTCCCCAGCGACGGGTCTTCCTCCAGGAAGCGCTGTGCCGCCTCCCGCACCCGCTCCAGCAGGCGCAGGTCAGCCAGAGAGGCCATCTTCAGGTCCGGCAGGCCCGATTGGCGGGTGCCCAGGAATTCCCCTGGTCCCCGCAGTTCCAGGTCCTTCTGGGCCAGGACGAAGCCGTCGGTGGTGGCCTCCACCGCCTTCAGCCGCTCCTCCGCCTCGGGCGAAGCGGACTCCGCCACCAGCAGGCAGTAAGACGGGTGCTCTCCCCGGCCCACCCGACCGCGGAACTGATGGAGTTGCGCCAGGCCGAACCGTTCCGCCCCTTCCACCAGCATCACCGTAGCATTGGGGACATCAATCCCCACCTCCACCACCGATGTCGCCACCAGGATGTCCAGTTCCCCGCGGGCGAAAGCGGCCATCGTGGCGTCCTTTTCCTCCCCCTTCATCCGTCCGTGGAGCAGACCCAGGCGCAGGGTGGGGAAGACCTCCTTTCTTAGCCGCTCGTACTCCTCCACCGCCGCCTTAGCCTCAATTTTATCGGATTCCTCCACAAGGGGGCAGATGATGAACGCCTGGCGGCCTTTCTCTATCTGGCTACGGACGAAGGAGTAGGCCCGCTCCCGTTCCCGCGGCATCAGGACGCGCGTCGTCACCGGCTGGCGGCCTGGGGGCATTTCGTCTATCACCGACACATCCAGGTGGCCCCAGATGGTCAACTGAAGCGAGCGGGGGATGGGGGTCGCGGTCATCACCAGCAGGTGGGGGTTGTACCCTTTCTGACGAAGCGCTGCCCGCTGACGTACCCCGAAGCGGTGCTGCTCGTCTATGACCACGAACGCCAGGTTGCGGAAGTTGACCCCTTCCTGAATGAGCGCGTGGGTGCCCACCACGATGTCCACCGAACCGTCGGCGAGGCCAGTGTAGACGGCCTCCCTTTCCGCTTTGGGGGTACTGCCCGTAAGCAACGCGACCCGGATGGGCCGGCCGGGGAAAGAGGCGAAGAGCCCGGTAAGCGTGCGGTAGTGCTGTTCGGCCAGGATTTCCGTCGGGGCCATCATTGCGGCCTGCGCGCCGGCCGCCACCGTCAGGGCCATCGCCAGCGCTGCCACTGCCGTCTTCCCCGAACCGACGTCGCCCTGGAGCAGCCGGTTCATCGGGTGAGGCGAGGCAAGGTCGGCCACGATGTGCTCCAGCGCCCGCCGCTGGGCCGCCGTCAGCGTAAACGGCAAACTGCGGACGAACTCCTCCAGCACCCCCGGGTCTATCGTCAGTTGCTGACCGGGCGCCGAGCGCCAGAGATGCCGCTGGCGCAGGATGCCGATCTGGAAGACGAAGAGTTCGTCAAAGGCCAGGCGGTACTGGGCCCGCTGGAGCGACTGCCGGTTATCCGGAAAGTGCACCTGCTGCAACGCCGTCCCGATGCCCATCAGGTCATACGCCTCCCGAAGGGACGGCGGCAGATGGTCCGGCAGGCGCGGCGCCCAGTACTCCACCGTCCGGTGCACCATCTGGCGCAGCCAGCGGGCGCTGATCCCCTCGGTGAGCGGGTAGACCGGGACCAGCCGTCCGGTGTGGAGAAGTTCTTTCTGCAGGGGCTCCCACTCCGGGGAAGTGAAGCAGAGGTGTCCCAGATACTCTTCCACCTTCCCGCTGATGACGATCTGATCCCCGGGTTTGATCCGGTCGGCCAGATAGGGCTGGTTGAACCAGGTCGCCTCAATGAAGCCGGTACCGTCGCTGAGGACGGCTTTGAACAGGGTGGCGCCGTTGCGGGTCTGTCGGGTTCCGGCGTCCCAGACGCGGGCGATGATCGTGACTTCCTCGCCGTACTCCAGTCGGTTGATGGGTTTGAGGTTGGAGTAATCGTCGTAGCGACGGGGGAAGAAGAAGAGGACATCCCGAATGGTGTTCAGGCCCAGGCGGGCCAGTCGTTCAGCCTGTTTGGACCCCACGCCGCGAATGGCGGTGAGGGGGGCCTTCAGGCCCGACGGTTCCTCCATCGGGCGAGGAGGAGAGGGACGCAGGGGCCGCGCGGCGGGTCGGGCCGACGGTACTGCCGAAGCGGGCACCGGCGGCGCGGCGGGAGGGGGCGTTGCCGGAGGAGGCTGGACGGCGGCCTCCGCAGGAACTTCCGGAGGCGTCTCCGGCGTCGTCTCTGCGGAAGATGGCACCGCTTCTGTTCCCTGGGGTCCCGCTTTGAGCAGTTGGGCCAGTTCCCGCAGTGCCTGGGGGCGTTCCTGAGGGGGACTGGTGCTGTATGCCCGCAGTCGGCGGGCGATCTCTTCTATCCACGGGATTGCTTCCGGTCCGTATTCCCTGCTGGCCTGCTGCAGCCAGACGTCTGCGAAACGGGCAAACCCACCGATAACCGCACGGTCCCGGTACTCGTGGTCCTTCGCCTCCAGACGGAGCATGTTCAGGAGAGTGTCAAGCAGTTTGGACATAACCTGTCCCCGGTTGGGATTGGTCTTCTACCGATTGGGTGACGGACGGTCTCCTCCCGAAGGGGGAAAGAAAACAAAACTTGCGCGGAGCCGGGTATACCTCCCTTCTTTTCCTGTGGCTGCAGGGCGATTTCAACCGTTGGAGGACTCCGACGTCAGCGCGCGCATCCGGGCGGAGTGGAGATGGCAGATGGCGACTGCCAGCGCGTCGGCGGCGTCGTCGGGATACGGAGGGGTAGATAAGCCCAGGAGCATCCGCACCATTTCCTGCATCTGCCGCTTCTCGGCTCCGCCATAGCCGGTCAGTGCCTGCTTCACCTCCCCGGGGCCGTACTCGGCCACCGTCATCCCTTCATCGGCCATCGCCAGCAAGGCTACCCCGCGGGCCTGCCCCACGCTCATCGCCGTCCGGACGTTCACATTAAAAAAGATTTCCTCCACCGCCGCTGCGTCCGGCTGCCATTTCTGCACCAGGCGACGGAGTTCCTCGTAGATGGTCTGGAGCCGTTTCGGGAGGGGCCAGTCGGCAGGGGTCGTGACCACGCCGTAGGCCAGTGCCCGCAATCCCTCCTCGGTCTCTTCTACGACACCGTAGCCTGTGGTTGCCGTGCCGGGGTCTATCCCCAGGACCCGCATCAGGCTGCCTCAAACTTCGCCATCACCTCGTCGGAGATATCCAGGTTGGAATAGACCTGCTGGACGTCGTCCAGGTCCTCCAGGGCGTTGATGACCCCCATCACTCGCATCGTTTCCTGCTCGCCCAACTGGATTGTGGACTTGGGGACCATAGAGATTTCCACCTGCTCAAACCGGACGCCCAGGGTTTCCAGCGCCTGTCGGACTTCCTGGAAGGTCTCCAGCGAGGAGAAGACTTCAATCAGGTCGTCGGAGATGACCACATCGTCGGCCCCGGCCTCTACGGCGACCTCAAAGATGCGCTCGGCGTCGGCGCCGTCGGGGGTAATGGCGATGTACCCCTTGCGCTCAAACTGCCAGGCGACGGCGCCCGCTTCGGCCATCCGCCCGCCCTGACGGCTCAGGACGTGGCGCAGTTCCGCCACGCAGCGGTTGGGGTTATCCGTCAAGGTCTGAATCAGCAGGGCCACGCCGTTGGGTGCATACGCTTCGTACATCACTTCGGAGAGTTCGCCTTCCCCTTTGATCTCGCCCGTGCCCCGCTTGATCGCCCGCTCAATGTTTTCCTTGGGCATATTCGCGGCGCGTGCCTTATCTATTGCCAGGCGCAGCCGGAAGTTGGCCTCCGGATTGCCGCCCCCTTCCCGGGCCGCGATGGTGATCTCCCGGGCCAGTTGGGTAAACATCTTCCCCCGCTTGGCGTCGGTGGCTGCCTTTTTGTGTTTGATGGTAGACCATTTGCTGTGACCGGACATATACTCCTCCCTGAAAAATCGTCGTGGTAATGGCTCAGGAATTGCGCAGCAATTCGCCCCGTACAGGAAAGAGTTGAGGGGGGTAGTGGGGGCGGCGAAGCCGCCCCTACTCTCTTTCACGGGCGCGCTGCTCTTCCAAAATGATTTGCTGCACAGGCCCGCTTTGAAGGTCCTTTCAGCCGCCGGTTGTTCTGATTGTTACTGTGTACCAATACATTATAACCTGCTCCTGAGCGGGAGGCAAATATAATGGGGCTGGGCTCATGTCCAGACCTTGTGTAGGCGGGGTCTGGCCTTTAGCGCTCCCTCATCCCCCTGGCCGAAGGGGGAAAAGAGAGGTTTCGGGGCGGGCGGCCGAAGGCCGCCGCCCCGAAACCCCTGTAAGGGCAAGGCTTGTCCTTGCCCTTACCTCTCCGTACGCGGCGAACGCCGCAACGGGGGGGCAAGGAGGCATAGGCGCTAAATGAAGCGGTTGGTTGGGTGGGCTTCAACTCCCTGCATGGGGAGGTTTTTTCACCCCCAGCGAGCAGGGGTAAAAAAGAGCGCTTAAGCGCCCTTTTCCCCTCAGCCCCGCTGTTCACGCGGGACGATGAGGGCTGCTCTTAAAAACATACCTAATGTAAGGAAGGGGAGACCGGGGGCATGTGCGTCAATTTAAGATTCCAGCGACGGAAAGTCGCCCCTGGAGGGCCTTCGGCCGACGGTCGGCCTTCGCCGACCGTTTTCCCGCGTCCCC
>CAKZOY010000161.1 GCA_937138275.1 uncultured Chloroflexota bacterium | reverse complement strand
AATCCGTGTAATCCGTGTAATCCGTGTCTGAAAATGAAAACCTTCAGTGGATTTGCCGCCAAATCCCGCACCGTCCGCCTGCCCGAGTCGGTGTTCACCGAACTGACCCCCATCGTGGACGACCTGGATGAACTCAAGGTCACCCTCCACGTCCTGTACCGGTTGCAGCAGGGGACGGGGACGGTGCGCTACGTCTCCCAGCGGGACCTGCTGGCGGACCCGGTTCTTCTGCGCGCGCTGGATTCCCCTGCCGCCATCCGGCAGGCGATGGACCGCGCGGTGGAGCGGGGGACGTTCCTGCAGGCCGAAACGGAGGTGAACGGCTGCCCCGACGTGGTCTATCTGGCGAATTCCCCCCACGGGCGGGCGGCGCTGGAGGCACTACGGCGGGGAGAACCCCTGCTGGCCCCTCCGCCCGAGCCCCGGCCTAACATTTTCGCGCTGTACGAGGAGAACATCGGCCCCCTCACGCCGCTCATCGCCGAAGAACTGAAAGAGGCCGAAAAGACCTACCCCGCCCCCTGGATCGCCGATGCCTTTCGGGAGGCGGTCGCTTTGAACAAGCGCAGCTGGAAATACATCCGCGCCATCCTGGAGCGCTGGCATGCCGAAGGAAGAACGGACGAAGAGGGTCGGCGAGGTCGCGAAGAGGATCGCCGCCGCTACATTGAGGGAGAGCACGTCCGATACTGAACAGTCAACGGTGCCTCCGAAGGAAGAAGTCTGCCCGCACTGCCGGGGGTTGGGCTACGTGAGGGCCGATGTCCCTGTGGGGCACCCCGACTTTGGCAAACTCTTCCCCTGTGTCTGTCGGCTGGCGGAGATAGAGCAGCGCCGCCTGGCCCAACTGCGAGCCCTGGGCCAGATGGCCGCGCTGTCCCATATGACCTTTGAGACGTTCGTCCCGGAAGGTCAGGGCCTGCCCCCCGATAAGCGGGCCAACCTCCGGCATGCCTACGAGACCGCGCGCGAGTTTGCCGAGAACCCCTCCGGCTGGTTGGTCATCCGGGGCGGGTACGGCTGCGGCAAGACCCACCTGGCCGCGGCCATCGCCAACCGCTGCGTGGAGCGCGGCCAGCCCGTCCTGTTTATCACCGTCCCCGACCTGTTGGACCATCTGCGCGCCACCTTCGGCCCTACCAGTCCGGCTCGCTACGACCAGCGCTTTGAGGAAGTCCGCACCGCTCCGGTGCTCATTCTGGACGACCTGGGGACGGAATCCCCCACCTCGTGGGCGCAGGAGAAACTCTTCCAGATTCTCAACTACCGCTACATCGCCCGGCTGCCCACTGTCATCACCACCAACCAGGACCTGGAAGAGCTCCCCCTGCGCATCCGCTCCCGTCTGGCTGACCCCGACCTGACGCGCATCGTCACCATCCTGGCGCCCGACTACCGGCAGGCGGGCATCTCCACCGAACACTCTGACCTGAGCACACTCCACCTGCACACCCATCAGACCTTTGAGACCTTTGACCTGCGGGAGAAGGAACTGCCGCGGGAGGAGGCGGAGAACCTGCGGCGGGCGCTTGAACTGGCGAAGGCGTACGCCCAGGACCCGCAGGGGTGGCTCATCTTCACCGGCACCTACGGCTGCGGCAAGACGCACCTGGCCGCGGCCATCGCCAACTACCGCGCCCGACAGGGGTATCCCGTCCTGTTCGTCGTCGTGCCGGACCTGCTGGACCATCTGCGCGCTGCCTTCAGCCCGCAGAGCCCCGTCCCGTTTGACAAGCGCTTTGAGGAGGTCCGCCGCGCCCCGTTCCTGGTGCTGGACGACCTGGGAACCGAATCGGCCACACCGTGGGCGCGGGAGAAACTCTACCAGATTTTTGACTACCGTTACAATGCCCGCCTGCCGACCATCATCACCGCGGCGGTGCCGATCAAGGACCTGGACCCCCGTCTGGCGGCGCGCATCCAGGACGAGACGCGCTGCATCCATTTCGCCATCCTGGCCCCGGCCTACCGCGGAAAAACGGAACGGCGCACTCGCCGGGCAGCGACGCGCCAGTAAAGCCAGTAGAGGTATGATGAACCAGTTCCCACAACTGACCGAATCGCTGATCCGTCAAAATACGACCACCGAGTCCTTCAAGCGAGGAGAGAATTATTACCGACAGGGTGCTGTTCTGAAGGTGATCCGTCGGGGGAACCTCGTTCAGTCCTACGTGGAGGGCAGCGAGTATGAGCCCTACGAGGTGCAGATCACTCTGGATGACCGCGGCGTGGCGGTAGCGACCTGCTCCTGCCCCTACGACTGGGGCGGCTGGTGTAAGCACATCGTCGCCGTCCTGCTCACCTGTATCCGCGACCCGGCGTCTGTGGAGGAACGTCTCTCACTGAAAGACCTGCTCAGTCCGCTGACCCGGGAGCAACTCCAGGACCTGGTGCTTCACCTGGTGGAAGCGATGCCTTCCCTCATAGAGGATGTGGAAGAGTGGGTGGAGGAGCAAGTGCCATTTTCGGGTTCCGTCTCCGAAACCGCTCCGGTAACTCCGCAGCGCCGGACCGCGGTGGATCCCGCAGCGTACCAGCGGAAGGTGCGCTCGGCCTTCCGTTCCCTGAGCCGGATGCGCCCCTCAGAGGCCTACTGGCACATTGGCGAAGTGGTGGACCAGGTACGGGGAATCCTGGATGAGGCCTGGAAATTCATTGAGGCGGGCGACGGGCTGAATGCCCTGGCCGTCCTGGAGGGAATCA
>CAKZOY010000160.1 GCA_937138275.1 uncultured Chloroflexota bacterium | reverse complement strand
GAGGATCGCACCCTTCTGGAATTATAAGCCGATTCAACCCATAGAGGGGTATGACTTTTTGAGACCTACCTGCTACCAGCTGCCTGCTACCTGCTACCTGCTGCCTGCTGCCTGCTACCTGCTGCCTGCTGCCTGCTGCCTGCTGCCTGCTACCTGCTGCCTGCTACCTGCTGCCTGCTACCTGTAGTATGACTTTTTGAGACTTCGCCGGAAGGCGGTGATACGACTTTACGAGATTCAACATACCCTTCTCCTTGTGTCTTTAATCGGTCGGCTTTTCGGCAACGGAGCGGGCGACCTCTTCGCCGCTGGCATAGGCCATAATGATCTCCTGAGTGGCTTCCTCCCGTTCCAGGATTGCCGTCACGCGGCCTTCACACATGACGAGAATCCGATCGCTCATACCCAGGATTTCGGGCAATTCGGAGGAGATCATGATAATGCCCACGCCGGATTGAGCGAGTTGGCTCATCAGCGCGTGGACTTCTGCTTTGGCGCCGACGTCAATCCCCCGGGTTGGCTCATCCATAATCAGGACCTGCGGCTGAGCAGCCAGCCACCTCGCCACCACCACTTTCTGCTGGTTGCCGCCGGAGAGGAATTTCACTTTCTGCTGGAGATGGGGAGTGCGGATATTCAGTTTCTCTACATACGCCTGGGCGGTTTTATTCAACAGGCTCCGCAGGAGAAACCAGCGGGCACGAATGTACTGGTGTAGGGTAGGTAGGCCGATATTTTCCGCCACAGGAAGGTTCAGCACCAGCCCCTGCTTGCCCCGGTCTTCGGGAACCAGCCCGATCCCGGCCCGAATCGCGTCCAGCGGCGAGCGGATGTCCACTCGTTTCCCGTTGATGTAGATCTCCCCGGCATCTTTGGGATCGGCACCGAAAATCATCCGCACCGTTTCTGTACGCCCGGCACCGACCAGCCCGGCGAATCCCAGAATCTCGCCGCGGCGCAGGGTGAAACTCACATTCTCCACCACGCCCCGCCGGGTCAGGCCGCGCACTTCCAGCAGGGGGGCACCGATCTCTGCCCGCTCTTTGTGGAACATATCTTTCAGTTCCCGCCCCACCATCCAGTGAATGATCTGGTCGGGGGTAATCTGGTCTATGGGGCTGTCCCCCACCCGCAGGCCATCCCGCAGCACGACAACCCGGTCGGCGATCCGGAAAACCTCCTCCAGCCGATGGGTGATGAAAATGACCGAGATTCCCTGCTCCTTCAGGGAGCGGACAACCTTGAACAGCATTTCCACGTCATCCTCACCCAGAGCGGAGGTGGGTTCGTCCATGATGAGAATCTGGGCATTGACCGCCAGGGCTTTGGCGATTTCCACCATCTGTTGTTCGGCGACCGAAAGGTCTCGCACGAGTGCGGTCGGGGAAATGCGCGCGCCCAGGCGGTCCAGGTACTTTTGTGCCTCCCGCTCCATCGTGCGGCGGTCCACAATCCGAAGACGCTGCCCAAGGCCGCGACGGAGGGGCTCGCGGCCGATAAAGATATTGGCGGCGACCGTCTGATTGGGTGTGAGATTAAATTCCTGATAGATGACCGAGATGCCCAGTTGCTGGGCGTGGTAGGGGTTTTCAATTTCTGTCTCCTGGCCGCGCAGGAAAATGCGACCACTATCTTTGCGGTATGCGCCGGAGAGGATTTTGACCAGAGTGGATTTACCGGCGCCGTTTTCGCCCACCAGCGCCAGTACTTCCCCAGCCCTCAATTCCAGGCTCACATTGTTCAGGGCCCGCACGCCCGGGAATGCTTTGGAGATGCCCTCAAGGCGCAGGATGACCTCTGACTCGCTCAATGTTCGCCTCCTATCTCCGTTACCGTCCGGACTGGCGACGGCGCAGCGTGTCGTACACCACGGCGACGACCAGCACCGCGCCCAGGATAACGTCCTGCAGGTAGGAGGAGATGTTCAGAAGCACCATGCCGTTTTGCATTACCCCAACGATAGCGGCGCCCAGGATGGCCCCTATAACGGTGCCCTCGCCGCCCATCAGGCTGGTACCCCCGATCACCGCGGCGGCGATACCCCACAGTTCGTAGGCGCTTCCGACCGTGGGCGTTCCCTGTCCCAGTCGGGAGGCCAGGATAATGCCGGTCAGCGCGGCCAGGAATCCGCTTGTGGCGTAGCAGAAAATGCGCACCCGGTCCACGTTCACGCCGGAGAGCCGGGCAGCGTCAATATTCCCGCCGACGGCATAGATGCGGTACCCCAGTGCCGTATGGTTGAGGATGATGTGAATAATCACCCCTACGGCAAGCAAAATCAGGAAGGAGATGGGGATGGAGAAGACGGTGCCCTGGCCCAAGACGAGAAAGGGGTGTTCGGATGGAAAGACCTGGGGATATCCGCGAGTGATGTACGCGGCCAGGCCGCGCGCGATCAGCCATGTGCCCAGAGTGATGATGAACGGCGGAATCCCCAGTTTGGTGACGAATAGCCCGTGCCAGATGCCCACCAGTACACCGATGGTCAGCACAATCAGGATGGTAGGGATGATGCCCATAGGGGGTAACAGGCCTCCGATGCCTTTGAGGATCAACCAGGCAGTAACCACGCCGGTGAACGCGGTCATAGAACCCACGCTCAGGTCAATGCCCCGGGTGATGATGACCAGCACTTCCCCCATGGCAAGCATTCCAAAGGTGGCGATGAACCGCATAATCACCGCCAGATTGGCCGGCTTGAGAAAGACGTCGGGGTTACGCCACCAGAAGAACAGGCATAGCACTAAGAAGGCGATCAGTACGCTGGCCTCGCGAAAGCGGAACAGCGCGGGGGACACAGCGGCCTGACGCTTGGCGGAGCGAGTCGTCGTTTGCTGGGAAGCAGCAGGTGAGGTGTCTTTCATAATTGTATTGGCCTCCTGCAGTTTTTTCGTGACTGTTTAGCTGACGGTTGAAACCACACCTGGAAGGGCCCTTTGTGCCGGGCGACCGCCTGCGCGGTCGCCGGGGCGGCGTCCGCGCAGGTGGACGCCCATCTGCAAGTCCTTGAGGGGCGATTTCAATGCAAGGGCCCCATGTGAACCCTGTCGGATTGCGGTTACTGGACGGTCACCGGGCAGGTGAAAACCCGGCGTTCAACCGTCTTATTGCTGCTGCCGACAATCTCAAAGGAACCCTGGAGGTGAATCGCTGTGGAAGAGCTACCGACCATAACCTGGATGGTCCCCGGCTCAAGTACAAGTTGGAGATTTGAGTCGTAGAAAGCGAGTTGGTTGACGGGCAGGTGGAAGGTAACCTGTTTGCGTTCACCGGGTTCCAGAGCAAGACGGATGTATCCCTTCAACTCCTTGACCGGACGTGGTAAACTGGCAAACTCATCGCGCGTGTAGAGTTGTACCACTTCTTCTCCCTGGCGGCTGCCGGTATTGATTACGTCAACCGCAATCTCTACGGTTTCCCCTGCAGTGGCTTGCGTCGGTGAGATGGTCAGGTTCTCGTAGGCGAAGGTGGTGTAACTCAGACCGTGGCCGAAGGGATAGAGGGGTTCTACCGATTCGTCCACGTAATCGCGGTACCAGTTAGACCGCCCACCGGAGGGTTTGTGATTATAGAAGATAGGAACCTGACCGACGGAGCGCGGAAAGGCGATGGGGAGCCTGCCGCCGGGGTTGAAGTCGCCGAAAAGGGCCTCGGCAATGGCGGTGCCTCCCTCTTCGCCGGGCAGCCATGCCTGAAGGATCGCGTTGGCGCGAGAGGCCAGGTCGGTGATGGCATACGGGCGCCCGGTGACCAGTACGACCACTACCGGTTTGCCGGTATCCAGGATGGCCCGGGCCAGTTCGTGTTGCGCGCCGGGCAGACGCAGAGAGGCGCTATCGCGCGTTTCTCCGCAGGTGCAATCGGGCTTCAGGCCCGATCGGTCTCCCAGCACCAGCACTACGGCATCGGATTCCTCGGCCAGGCGCACCGCTTCGGCAATGCCCTGGGTATCGGGGTCCAGATTGTCGCAGCCCGGGGCGTACAGAATCCGGGTCTCGGGGGATGCCAGGGCGCGGATCCCCTCCAGGACGCTCACCACGTGAACGCCTTTTTCCCGGAACTCCGCTTCCGACTCGGGGGTCGTTCCGATCAGGTGTGCCACCAGTTCGTAGTGGGCGACGTAGGAGTAATCGCCCAGCAGATTGCGCCACTGGTGGGCATTGGGACCGATGACCGCCAGGGAACGCAGGGAGCGACTGAGAGGTAGAAGGCCGTCATTTTTCAGAAGCACCAGACTCCGACGGGCGATTTCGCGCGCCAGGGCGCGGTCCTGGGGGGTATCAAAGACCTCGGCAGCCCGTTTTTCATCCACATACGGGTTGTCAAAGAGGCCGAGTTCAAATTTCTTCTGCAGGTGACGGCGCACGGCCTGGTCCACTATCTCCATATCCAGCGCACCCGCTTCCAGGGCCGCGCGCAGCGGATCCCCGTAGGCGGTGGAGGTGGGCAGTTCCACTTCTATCCCTGCTTGCAGAGCCAGAACCGCTGCTGCGCTCATGTTCGGAGCGACGAAGTGGTAACTGTGAATCATAGAGATGGCATCGTAGTCGGATACTACCAGGCCGTCAAAGCCCAGTCTCTCGCGTAGAAGATGGGTCAGCAGATGGCGCGAAGCGGCAACAACTTCGCCATCCAGTTCCGGGTACGCATTCATGATGGAGGCCAGGTTGGCCTCCTGAATCGCTGCATGGAAGGGGGTCAGGTAGAGATCGTGGAGTTCATACCAGCCCAGATGAACCGGCCCGCAGTTCAGGCCGCCCTGCGAGGCGCTGTGGCCGACGAAGTGTTTGCCCGTCGCCATCACGCCCTGGCGCAGGTCCTCTCCTTGCAAGCCGCGCACATAAGCGATGCCGAAGTGCGCCGCCAGGGTGGGGTCTTCGCCATAGGTCTCTTCCACCCGTCCCCAGCGGGGGTCGCGGGCCAGGTCCAGGACGGGGGCCAGGGCCTGGCGCGCGCCGATCGCCAGCAACTGACGGCGAATGGCGCGCGCCATTTCTTCGGCCAGTTCGGGCTGGAAGGTGCTGGCCACGCCGATGGGTTGCGGAAACATCGTCCCACCCAGCACCAGCGCCCCGCAGCAGGACTCCTCATGCGGGAGTGCCGGAATTCCCAGACGGGTTTGCTCCACGAGGAAACGCTGGATCTGGTTGACCATTCTGGCTACTTTTTCCGGGGGCATGCCGGACCCACCACCGGGACGGGTGATCTGGCCGATACCGTGTTTCAGGCGGACGGCGATTTTCTTCGGGTCCAGCGCCCTATCAGTCAGCAACTCGTACATCCAGCAGGATGTCAGTTGTGCCAGTTTCTCGTCCAGCGTCATGCGGGCGAGGAGGTCGTCTATACGGTGGGAGATGGAGGTAGCCATAGGAATTCCTAACGGACGCCGAGGAGAATTTCAACGGTTAACTGATCCAGCCGTTCGTATTTCCAGCCGCGCCGACCCAGGGCCTGACGGTCAAAGGGGAAAGCCTTGAGGGCCGAGGCCTTCTGGGGCGTGTAGGAGCCCATATAGGGGGCCATGCTGCCGTCATCGGCGTTGATTTCTGCCAGCAGAGCCTGGATTTCCGGATCGGCGTTCCACTGGGCCGCTTTTTCCTTAAGGATGAGATAGGTACGCATGCAGCCGCGGGCGAAGTCTTTGACGCCTTCGTAGTCTTCGGTGCGGTATGCGTGGGCGTCAAAGTGGCGCGGGCCGGGATACCCCACGTCCTCCAGGAATTTGACCAGGAAAAAGGTGGCCTTGATATCGCGGGAACCGAAGCGGAAGTCCTGGTCATAGCGGCCGGGGTACTGGTCATTGAGGTCAATGTGGAAGAGTTTGCCTGCCTCCCAAGCCTGCGCCACCGCGTGCAGGAAGTTCAGGCCGGCCATATGCTCGTGGGCCACTTCGGGATTGACACCGACCATTTCGGGGTGGTCCAGCGTCTCAATGAAAGCCAGCATATGACCGGTAGTAGCCAGATAGATATCGCCGCGCGGTTCGTTGGGCTTGGCTTCCAGGGCGAATTTCAGGTCATATCCCTGGTCCAGGACGTACTCGCACAGGAAGTTCATCGCCTCCCGCATCCGCTGGATGGCGGTGACTGGGTCCCGGCAGGCATCGGTTTCGGTGCCTTCCCGTCCGCCCCAGAAGACGTACACTTTCGCGCCGAACTCTACTCCCAGGTCAATGGCGCGCATGGTTTTCTGGAGGGCATAGGCACGCACTTTGGGGTCATTGGAGGTGAACGCGCCGTCCTTGAAGATAGGGTCACCAAAGAGGTTGGTCGTAGCCATCGGAACCTGGATGCCCGTGGCTTCCAGGGCTTTGCGGAACTCCCGCTTGATCGCTTCCGCTTCGGCCGGAGTGGCATCTATGGGGATCAGGTCGTTGTCGTGGAAGTTCACCCCATAGGCTCCGACTTCGGCCAGCAGGTAGACCAGTTCCACCGGCGACAGAGGATCGCGCACGGGTGCGCCGAACGGGTCGCGCCCTACGCTGCCAACTGTCCACAGTCCGAAAGAGAATTTATGCTCGGGTTTGGGAGTATAGGGGTCCATAGGAAACCTCCTTCGAGAATGTGAGTGCTCTTTTAATGTTACCCGCGTGGAAATAGCACTTGTCAGGGCAAAACGCTAATCTGGTGAGTTTGTGTTCGGGTTTCGGGGAATGATCAGATGCAGAATTTTTCCTTATCAGTCACTATGCGGACAGGTTAATGGAAATGGAAGACCGACCTTTCTCGTTCAGGGAGAAGGGGAAGCGACGGTTCCCGATGGAAAGTTCGTAATCGCCCAGGAAACCGGTCAGGGTCAGTTGACCGTTGGCGTCGGTGGTCATTCGGGTGGCTGGGAGCCACCACTGGCTTTTGATCAGTCTCAGGAGTTCCTCATAAGCGGGTTTGGGGGATTGATCGCGGCGCAACAGGCCGGCCGGCGCGTTCAACCAACCGCCATCCGAGAAGTCCCACCAGGTAATTGCCTCTACGGCCGGATGGGCAAAGAGCGTCTTGTAATGCAGGACCACTTCCTGCGCCTGGCGTTCCTCGCCTTCCGGCGTGCTCGGCCAATTGCTGACCTGATAGTCGTTCAGGTCAACGATTTCCGGGGGCATCAGGTCGCCGGAAACCAGGGTGGTTTCGGTAAAGTGGATGGGCAGACCGAAACGTTCAAAACGCTCCAGGATGCGCTGGGTGCGTTCCACTCCCCAGTAGCCCTGATGCATGTGCGATTGAATGCCGATGACGTCAATCCGAATTCCAGCGGCCAGACAGCCTTCAATTAGGATATCATAAGCAGGCGAAATGTCAAAATCATTCAGCAGAAGGGTCGCGTTGGGATTGGCCGCGCGCGCGGCTTCAAACATCGTGCCAATCAGGCGGATGCGACCCATCTCTTTGCACAGGCGCGTTGGGCCGTTATCGTAGCGGTCGTAAATGGGCATGATGACCGCTTCGTTGACGACATCCCAGCAATCCACCACGCCAGCAAAGGTGGAGACCTCGCGCTGGATGCGTTCTACCTGTAGTTTCAGGATTTCGCGGTTATCCAGTGGCAACAGCCAGTCGGGGGCCAGGGTGTGCCAGCAGAGGGGATGCCCTTTGACAGTACAGCCGTGCTGGACATACCAGTTTGCCAGGTTGAGGATACGCTGGGTTTGTGGCTTACCGCGCTCTGGTTCAAAGCGCGCCCAGTAAAAGGGCAGGGTGGCCTGGTTGAAGAGGCGCAGGAAGTATTCGTTGCGCTGTTCGGCCAGTTCCCTCTCCGGACCGGAGAGTTCGCCGTTGACCAGAGCCAGCGTACTCTCGCCCCAATTCGCCCCAAACAGGAACTTGTGCCGTTTCTGCTCTACCACGACCTCCTGATGAGCCAGGGGACGGCCGTTCTCATGGAGGGCAATGGTCACGGTAGCCGTGCGATGTTCCCGAATAGCATGGTCAAGTGTGCTCATCAAGACTCCCGAACTGTGAATTAGCGTGAGTTGTGTTCTGAACGGACGGCGCTTCGCTTCTACGGCAGGGGCGAATAAATCCTGAAATTGCCGCTGACATGCAGTAACGCCAGCATGTAAAGCATGCCGTCGTAGTAGCGCCATTTCCCTGTGGGGATTCGGGCATCCCACAGCGCCTGGACAAAGGGCTCTCCGATCTCCCGATTAGCTGCCAGGGCAGCGACAGCCGCCATAGCAACCAGACCGGTAGAGTGATCGTTAGAAAGAGGTTTACCGTCAAGGGTGAACTGGTTCGGGAAGGTATCTATGCCGTGCGAGGCCAGGAAGCTCAGTACCCGATTTGACTGTTCCACCTGCCAGGGGTCCACGCCGAACCATGCATAGTCTACCGCGACGTTGGCAAGCGTGCGCCAGGCGTCAAAGCGAAAATCCTCGTGTTCCGGGTCTTTGACCGGTGTCCCGTCAAAATTGGCGTAATCGGGCATCAGACCGGTCTGGGGATGGGCGGCCTTGCGGAAGAATTCCCGGCTGGCCTGAGCGGCCTCTACCCAAAAGTCGTTGTCGCGCTCTGCCCAACGGGCCCACAGTTCATAGTAGGCCGGCAGATGGTAGGATGGGTCGGTAAAGGTGGCATTGCGCCCACTGGGGACAAAGACGACCTGCTTGGTTTTCGGATCAAACATATTGGTCGCGATGGTGTTCTCTTCGTTTTTGTGCAACATGGTGTCTAAGATTTGTTGAGCCTCGGCCCGATAGTTGAAAATACCTTCCCCATCCCCCCAGCGTCCAGAGGCGAAGAACAAGGCCATCACGAACCATTCCTCTCCATCGGAGGCCGGTCCTGAGTCCAATTTCTTGCCCTCGGGAGTGCAATGCCAGGCAAAATAGCCGCGGTAGGGGCCTTCAGACTGGTACATATAGGTCTTCGTCCACTTCCACAGCCGGTCAAACTCCTCTTTTTTATCCAGCTGGACGGCGATCATCATGCCATAGGACATGCCCTCGGTGCGCACATCGTTATTGCCGATGTCCATAATATAGGCCATGTCCTCGCCAACGGGATAATAGACCCGTTGCGTGGTGTCGTCGCCGTAGAAGAGTTGTTGCCAGGCAGCCTCCAGTTTGGCTTGGACTTCCGCCTCCGACTTGCCCAGGTATTCTGCAAACAGGTTGCGATAGACCCCGGTCTCATAAGATTTGACTGAGACGGGCGTGGGCGACAGGGTGGGCGTGAAAGTGGGAGCAGGGGTGGGGGGGACGGTGGGAGTCGGCGTGCTTTCCATCTCAACCCTGGTGGGGGGCACAGCCTGACAGGCTGACCCTAAAAGAACGAGCACCAAACATAGGTAACGAAGTGTATGCATGATCAGTGAGACCTCCTGTTAGTATCAGCGATAGACAAATTCGTCTTCATCCAGGCCGACGTACTCAAACCAGTCAAAATCGGCGTAGTTCTCAGAGGGTTGACCGTGGCTGCTGGCGTACATTCCAAGATAGACTCCGGTAAAGCCGCCAGCCACTGGCGTGCTCAAGATGCGTCCATCTACGCCTTCTGCAACTATCCGCCACGTTTCAAACTCCTCGGCCACGTAGAAGGCATAATCCTGTTTATGCGCTTCTACTTTGAGATATACGTATGAAGCGGAGATAGGACAGGTGGCGAGGGTCTCTTCTTTCCCGTAGGCGCGCCGTATCAGGCGGACGACTCTCTCCTCGTCAAGGGTCACCAGGAGGCAGTAGTAAAAATTGTTGTTTTGTATCAGGGCCAGGCCGGCCCCTTCGTTGGGCGTCCGAGGCGTAAAGTCCAGAGCAAGGCGCGCCGCGAAGTGGATGTGTTGCTGCCTTCTCCCGATGAAACTGGGAGAGACCGGTTCGGAGAGTTGTTGAGGGCGTAAGCGTAACCGTAAAAAGCCGGGCCGTTCATGTAAACTCCAGAACTTCTCCTCCGGGGTGCGCAGAAACGTCCAGTGCAGGGCCAGGTCAGGGGAATCAAATGGATCGCAGGCTGGCAGGGAAGGCCAGCGACATTCCGGCAAATTCGGAGCGGGATACGAGAGTTCCACTTTCCCGCTGCCCGGGCTGACCACCGGCCAGCCATCTTCCCAGCGCAACGGGACCAGGAAGGTCTCCCGACCAAGGTTATAGAAGTACCCCCCATAGGGGCGCATGGCCAGCAGCACCATCCACCATTCCCCGTTTTGCGTCTCCACAAGATCGGCATGACCGGTGCCCACCACCGGATAATCCCATCCCAGGTGGCGATGGGTCAAAACCGGATTGGCCGGGTTCGGTTCGTAAGGTCCTGTCACGGTCTCGCTCCGCGCCACCATCACCGAATGATGGTAATCCGTACCTCCCTCCGCAGTGACCAGATAGTATCGGCCATCCACCTTGTAGATGTGTGGCGCTTCCGACCACCGTCCCTTTCGGAGCGCCCCTTCCCAGATGACGTGGCGCTCCCCCACCAGGCATAACCGGGTTAAATCAAACTCCTGCAACCAGATCTGGGTATGACCCTCATACTGACCCGGAACGGCCAGATTTGCCGCCGTAAACCACACTCGCCCATCGTCGTCAAAGAACAAAGAGGGATCAAACCCCGGCGCATCCTCCAGCCAGATCGGTTCCGACCAGGGCCCCTTTGGATCCGTCGCAGTCACAACGAAATTGCCCCTTTTCGTCTGACCGTCCACAAGGGTACAGACCACATAGAAGGTTCCCTGATGAAAGCGGATGGTCGGCGCATATAACCCCCCAGAGGCCCGTACGCCTTGCAGAGGGAGTTGAGAGGGCCGGTCCAACACGTAGCGGATCTGATGCCAGTGAACCAGGTCCCGGCTGTGATAGAGAGGTAGGCCAGGAAAGTACTCAAAAGTAGAGGTGACCAGATAATAATCTTCCCCGACCCGGCAGATTGAAGGGTCGGGGTGACAACCGCGCAGGATGGGATTGCGGAACTTCCTGGCCATAGGTAGCGGACTTTATCCCTTGAGCGCGCCTGCTGTCAGACCGGACACGATTTGTCGTTCGGCAAAGAGGTAGAAGATGAGCGCCGGGACGGCCGAGAGGCTGACGAACGCCGCCACCAGGGCCAGATCGGTACCGTATTGCCCCTGGAATTGCATAGTGCCCAGGGGGAGGGTCCAGAGTTTCTCTTTATCAATCAATACCAGGGGTACCAGCAGGTCATTCCAGCTGACGACCAGAGTTAGCGACGCTACGGCCGACAGGGCTGGGCGCGCCAGGGGCAGCAAAATTCTGTAAAAGAAATCAAACGCGGTGCAGCCGTCCACGTACGCTGCATCCTGTAATTCAAAGGGGATGGAGGCAAAGAAGTTGCGGAGAATCATAATGTTGCCGGAGATCTGAAAAGCGGTCTGTACGATGATCACACCCTGTAAGGAATTGGTCAATCCCACCTGTCGCACCACCAGATAGACAGGCAGGATGGCGATGGTAATGGGGAACATCAAACCCAGGGTGAAAAGGTTAAACAGCTCATCCCGTCCCCGGAAGTTCAGGCGCGCAAACACGAAGGCAGCCAGACCGCATATCAGCAATACCAGGAAAGTGACTACCAGAGCAACCACCAGGCTGTTGAGCAGCATGGTCCAGAATATATCGGTGCCCAAAATTCTGGCGTAATTTTCCCAACGCGGGGGAATCGGTGGGGTATAGGGACGAGAGTACATCTCGCCGCGCGTCTTCAGGCTTCCGAAAACCAGGAGCACAATGGGCGTGAGAATGAAGACCACAAACAGGCTCAGCAAGAAGTACTGGATCAGCCTGGGTATGGCTTTGCGCAAGAGATAACGTTGGTGGTGGGTAAGTAATGCCATATTTGCCTCCTTAGTAGCTGCCCAGGTAATCCTGTTGGCGCATGATCAAGCGCAGGTAAGCGATTGAGAAGCCCAGGGAAATGAGCAGCATAACGATGGCTACGGCCGAACCGTAACCCAACCAGAAGCGGATGAAACTGTAACGATACATGTATGTAGCCAGAACCTCACTGGCGTTGATCGGGCCACCTCGGGTCATCACCCAGATCACGCCAAATTGCTGCAGAGCGCCCAGCACGGAGAGATAGATTGTGGTGCGAATGGTGCCGCCCAGAAGGGGCAGGGTAACACTGGTTAACAGCTGACGGCTGTTGGCACCGTCAATCATCGCTGCCTCTTCAATTTCCCTCGGGATGTTCTGCAAGCCCGCCATATATAACAACATGTGCAGGCCAAAGTACTTCCAGGTCAGAACCACAAAGATACAACCCAGGACTTGTTTGGGATCTCCCAGGAAGCCCTGAGGCTTCATGCCCGGAATCAGGATCAACAGAGCGTTGAGCAGTCCGCGATCAGGGTCCGGGTTGTATAGTCCCATCCACATGATGGCCGTGATGACTTCGGAAAACACGTAGGGCATGAAAAAGAGCATGCGAAAGAAGCGCCTTCCGGGCAAATCGCGCCCTACCATAAGAGCTAAGGCCAGCGAAAGCGGCAACTGGAGGGTCAGAGAAAGCACAATGATCAACAGGCCGTGCCCGAGAGCCTTTCTGAAGGCCGTATCGGTCAGGATACGTTTGTAATTCTCCAGACCGACAAAGTCCTCTGCCGGGCCAAAGCCTTTCCAGCTGAAGAAGCTGTAATAAATGGACTGAATCACGGGGTAAATGACGAAAATAATGAACAGGATGAAGGCCGGCAGCAAAAAGAGCACCACCGTCGCCGCATCCTGCGTACGACGGGAGAGGCGCGCACCAAATATGCCTGTGCTTTGTCTGGTTGCTATTTCCATGGGAACTCCTCAATGGTCAAAGGGAAAAGGGGGATCGGGCAGGTATGCCCGATCCCCGTATTCAAGTTGCCTATTTGGAGAGCTCCTCCGCCGCGGATTCTTCAATGGCCTGAGCGACCTGTTCGGGCGTCATGGTGCCTGCAAAGAGCGCCTGAACCGCGTCGTTCACCACCGAGCCGGTCGCCGGGGGTAGAGCCTGGTCGTAGTACAGCTGGAGGTACTTGGCCTTCAGGGCGTTTTCCTGAACGATCTTCATCAAGGGATCCTTGATGCCGACCTCAGCGCCCTTAACAGGCGGGATGCACCAACCACCCTCGGCGCACCGCATCAGGGATTCCGCCCGGGTCAGATACTTGACGAAGTCAATCACCTCGGGTTCGGCATCCCGTCCGATGGCGAAGCCGTTGCCGCCGCCAAAGGCGTCGCCCGGATCACCGGCGCCTCCTTCCACCATCGGGAAGGGGAACCAGCCCAGATTCTCGCCGATGCCCTTACCATCGGGGCTGTTGGCGTTCTGCACCGCAGGCGCCCATTGTCCCATCAACTCCATGGCCGCCTTGCCGTTGCCCATCACCGTGGCCTGATCGCCGTAGGTGGCGCCCAGGAACCCCTCCTGGAACGGCTCCAGTGCGATCAGTTCCTGCAGTTTCTTGCCCGCTTCTACGAACGGTGCATCGGCGAAAGAGCCTTGGCGGTTGTAGGCATTCAGATAGGCATCCTTGCCGCCAATGCGCACGGCCAGGTAGGCCCAGTAGAACATGGCTGGCCATTTATCGCCCGCGCCCAGAGCGATGGGAGTAATACCCGCTGCCTTGAGTTTCTTGACGACATCCAGGAATTCGCTCCAGGTCTTGGGCGGCGCCTCAATGCCCGCCTGAGCGAAGAGCGCCTTGTTGTACCAGAAGCCTACCATACCCATATCCCACGGTACACCGTAGTTCTTGCCGTTGTAGGAGTAGACCGCCAGCGCGCCGGGGGAGAAGGTGTTGCGCCAGGCGCCGCCATCCGCATCCAGGTAGGGGGTAATGTCCTGCAGCAGGCCAGCCTTCGCATACTCAATCATGACGCCACCGCCCCAGCTCTGGAAGATGTCGGGCGGATTGCCGGATTGCATCACGGTGGTCAGCTTGGCCTTGAAGGCCTCATTTTCCAGGACCGTGATCTCAATCATCACGTTGGGATTGGCCGCCATATACTCATCGGCCAGTTGTTGCCAGACGACTTTTTGTTCCTCCTGGGTGGTGATATGCCACCAGCTGACCACAACCTGCTTCGCCGGGGGCTGGGTTGCTGGCGCCTGAGTGGGCTGCTCGGCGGGCTTCTCCTGGGCCGGGGGCTGAGTGGCTGGCGCCTGGGTGGGCTGCTTGCAAGCCGCAAGCATGAGCATGACGACCACCAGCAGACATGTCAGAGCAAACAGTTTGTTGCGCATGGGTTTCCTCCTTCGTTTGTTATCTTGACTTTATATACACAAAGCGATGGTTGTTCTTGATGCTCATTTCTTCCTCCGAAAAATCACCTCCTTTCTTCCGTGTGGTTGCGCGACAGAAATTCATAAGGCAGGACGGGAGGATTCGGAAGCATCTCGCGGGGGGCGACAGGATTCACGAAGGATGAGTTTCGTGGGTAACTCAATGCGCCCGACCTCCCGACCGGGTTGCTGGAGCAGATCAAGGAGCATTTGGGTTGCCACGCGGCCCATGTTCTCCAGCGGTTGCTGTACGGTGGTCAGCGCGGGCCGCACCAGGGCGGCCTGGGGGATGTCGTCAAAGCCGATGACGGAGATGTCGTCCGGGATACGCAGCCCCCGGTTGCGGACCGCGTCCATCACTCCCATAGCCATCACATCATTGGAAGCGAAAATCGCCGTCGGAGGGTGGGGGAGGTCAAGGAACGCACACGCCCCGGCGTAGCCATCGGGCTGAAAGAAGGTGCCCTCATAGATCAGGTCCGGGTCTTCCGGGATATGGTATGTGCGCAGGGCGGCCCGGTAACCTGCCAGACGGTCCACCGCACAGCCCAGGTCCATAGAGCCGGTGATGAAGCCGATGCGCTTGTGCCCTAACTTGATGAGGTATTCGGTGGCATCGTATGCTCCCTGCCAGTTGGTGGCTCCCACGGCGGGGCAATCTCGCCCGGTCCCCTGGTGGTCAATGAGCACGAAGGGGAACTTTCGCTGGGTGAGGTTGCCGACATAATCGGCCGGGTTGCGGGGCAACACCAGCAGCAGGCCATCCACCATCCCGCTGGCTAGATTGGCCACGTAGTTGGCCTCTTTGCTGGCGGTGCGGTGGGTCGTATATAGAACGAGGTCCAACCCATGAAAACTGAGTTCCGCATCAATACCCCGGATAATCTCCCCGATGTAGCCAGTGCCCAGGTCGGGGACCAGGACGCCAATGGTGTTCGTTTTTCCGCCAGCGAGGCTGCGTGCCTGTCGGTTGGCGACGAAACCCAGGCGCTCCATGGCTTCCAGCACGCGCTGGCGGGTTTCGGGCCGGACATGGGCATCGTTGTTGAGGACACGGGAGACGGTACCGGAGGAGACACCTGCCTCAGCCGCTACATCCAGGATGGTTACTTTGCGGGACGCTTTCGCCATTTTCTGTAAGCGATTCCATCGGTATTGGGGTCTGGCAGTTGGATTCGCCAACTTTTTGTAAGCGCTTACATAACAATGTGTTTTTCGGCCACTCTCTGTGTTGGCCCGGGGAGAAGGTGAGTATAAAGCCCCCTGTTCTGTCTTGAGGAGAGGTATAAATGCCGGTGATGACCTGCAAAAAACCCAATTGTGGGGGCTTGTTTAAGTTCGGAGGCCGCGTCCGTTTGGGAGAAACCGAAGACTTTTCTTCTGCGCCTTTACCGGCCCTGCATTGATCCCTCTGCTTTTTGGAAGCGCTTACACCCCTAATTATACCATAAATCGCGCCGAAAGTCAAGAGTTTTTGTGAAGTTGGGTGCATTTCAGTTTTATGGCAGATTGCAGGGTAATGTCAGTTGCGCAAGACCGGGGAGTCTCACTTACTGGTTGGCGATATTCCGACCAGACAAATGATTGGCAATAAGCGGAAACCGTCAGTCCAACAGGCGTTAACACCCCTCATCCCCCCGGCCCCCTTCTCCCCCGCTTGCGGGGGAGAAGGGGGAGAAAAATTAGGGGTTTTGGCGCTGGCGGCCTAAGCCCGCCAGCGCCAAAACCCCCGTAAGGGCGAGGCTTGTCCTTGCCCTTTCCTTCCCGTGTGGCCGTAGGGGCGGACGATCCGTCCGCCCTCAACGGGGAGGGGGCAGGGGGAGGGGTTTGATAAACCAGGCCTACGCATCTGACATACCCCAACGCGATGGGTATAACCTGCCATA